>JALYNK010000001.1 GCA_030773235.1 Actinomycetota bacterium
CTGGTGGACACCGTCAACGACGAGGGCCGTGGGCTGCCCTGGCTGCTCGACGGCGCCCGGGAGGCGCTCGCGGCGGTGGCGGACCGTGCCGTCCCGCACCCGGCTCACGGGCGGGCCCGGCGGCTGGTCGGGCTGCCCGCGCTCGGGACCGGCTGGGGCGCGGCCGCCGGACAGCGCGGCACCCTGCTGGCCCGCCTCCTGCCGGTCCTGCACGACGCGGCCGACGCCTACGACTACGACGTCGCGCTGGTGCTGCGGGAACCGAGCGACCTCGCCGCTGCGCAGCGGCTGCGCCGCGCGGGCCACGGCGCCTGGGACCTCCCCGACGACCTGCGCCGGCTGGCCGAGCATCTCGGCGCGCAGGCAGCCGCCGGCGAGCTCGCGGTGTTCGCCGGAGCAGGCGTGAGCGCCGCGGCCGGACTGCCGACCTGGGGCGCGCTCGTCGACGAGCTCGCCGAGAGCGCGGCGTGCGAGCCGGCGCTGCGCGAGGGGCTCGCACAGCTGCCGCCGCAGGACAGCGCCGCGCTGCTCGCCCGTGAGCTCGGCCAGGAGCGGCTGGCCGCGTACGTGCAGGAGCGCTTCGGCGCCCGGTCGTACGCGCTCGTGCACGCAGTGCTGGCCGCTCTGCCGGTTCAGGAACTCGTCACCACCAACTACGACCCGCTGCTCGAGCTGGCGGCCGAGGGCATCGGGCGCGACCTTCGGGTGCTGCCGTTCGACGAGCCCGCCGCCGAGCGGCCGTGGTTGCTCAAGCTGCACGGGGACGCCGCCCGGCCGGACAGCATCGTGCTGACCCGCGAGCAGTACCTGCAGACCGGCGACCACCGCGCTGCGCTCGCCGGCGTGCTGCAGGCGCTGCTGCTGACCCGGCACGTGCTGTTCGTCGGGTCGTCCATGCTCGACGACGACCTGGTCCGGATCGCGCACGACGTGCGCAGCGCGCTGCGGGCACCGGAGACCGGTGCCGCCCGCCGCACCGGCACGGTGCTGGCGCTCACCGAGGACCCCGCCCGGGCGCGGCTGTGGGCGCAGGACGTCGACACCGTGGCCATGGCGCCCCGCGGCACCGACCCGGCCGAGGCGGCCCGGCGGCTCGAGGTGTTCCTGGACCTGGTGGGGTGCGTCGCCTGCCCGCCCCACGGCTACCTGCTCGACCCCGCTTACCGCGGGATGCTCGCCGACGACGAGGCGGCGCTGGCCTCGGCCCTCCGAGCCCTGGACGGCCAGGTGAGCGGTGACGCCCGCCGCACCCGTGCCTGGCGGGAGGTCGAGTCCGTCCTGCGCCGGCTCGGTGCCGATCCCGCCCCCGAGCCTCCCGGCAGCTGACCGGCCGCGGCTACCGTCCGCGCCGTGGGGCGGATGCGCGGCACGGTCGAGCGTCCGCAGGGCTGGCGGTACCTGCCCGACGCGCTGCCCGCCGCGGACGAGCGCGAGCTGCTCGCGCACCTCCTCGACCTGGACTACGGCGAGGTGCGGCTGCACGGCCAGGTCGCCCGCCGCGTCGTCCGGCACTTCGGCATGGACTACGACTTCGAGTCCGCCCGGGTCACCGCCGGAGAACCCGTACCGGCGTGGCTGCAGGGTGCGCGGGCGTTCGCCGGCGACCTGCTCGGCCGCGCGCCGGACGAGCTCGCGGAGGTGCTCGTAACCCGCTACCCGCCGGGAGCGACGATCGGCTGGCACCGCGACGCGCCGGCGTTCGGCGACGTCGTGGGTGTGTCGCTCGCTGCCCCGTGCGAGATGCGCTTCCAGCACGGGTCCGGCGCCGACCGCCGCGTTTTCCAGCAGGAGCTGGTGCCGCGCTCGGCGTACGTGCTGTCCGGACGCGCCCGGACGGCGTGGCAGCACAGCATCCCGGCCGTTGCGCAGGAGCGGTTCTCGCTGACCTTCCGCACCCTGCGGCGGGGCCGACCCGCGCACTGACCCGGTCACCGCGTCCGCCGGCGCGGGCGCTCGCCCTGCGACCGCGGGCTGAGCAGCCGGCGGGTGCCCTTGAGCACGTCCCGCACCTCGTCGGGCGACACCTGCGCCTGCACGCCCTGCTGGAGCAGCCGGGCGAGCGGGTAGTCGGGGTCGCTGGTCAGCGCCCGGGCCAGCGCCACGTTGGCGAGGGCGCCGTCCCCGCCGGCGTACGCCACCCAGGCGAGCAGCGCACACACAGGCGCGTCGTAACCCGGCACCACGTGCCGCACCACCTGCAGGAGCAGGGCGAGCAGCTCGTCGTACCGGTCGAGCGCCCAGGTGGCCATCTGGTCCCGCACCACGACGTCGTGCACCGCCACCGCGAGCGCCGCCGCCTCGGCGACCGGGACCTCGGCGCCCCGGTCCAGCAGGTCCCGGGCCGCCCGCAGCGCGACGTGCTGCGTGTCCTCGCGTCCGTCGCGCGCCAGGGACGCGACCCACTCGGCCGCGGCCCGGTCGAGCTGCTGCTCGGCCCGGGCGGCGAGGAGCAGCGAGGGCGGAGCCACGGACGCGACGAGCTCCTCCCGCGACGCGAGCACGGCGCGGCCCTGGAGCGCGGCCTCGGCGGCCACCAGCCGCAGCGCCGGCGTCGGCGGCCGGTCCACCGGGGTCCCCTCCGCCGGGCAGCACGCCGGGCCGTCGCACAGGTAGCTCGTCCACCGGCCACGGTTGACGAGCAGCGCCTCGCGCACCTCGAGACCGTGCCGCCGGCAGGCGGCCGCGACCGCGTCGACGAGCCCGGTCCGAGCGCGGGGAGTGGTCTCCTCGGTGTGCACGACGAGCAGGACGCCGCTCGCGCCGTCGTGCGCGATGCGCCCGGAGACCTCGTCGGCGAGCGCCACCTCGTCCGCGGGCCGGGGCAGGTCGCACCGCACGGTCAGGCCGATCCGTCCGCGCCGCCCGCGCAGGGACACCACGACGAGGCTCTCGCTCGGCGTGAAGCCGCACAGGGTCGGGACCAGGGCGACGACCTCCCCGGGCGAGGTCATGCGGGCGGTCGGCAGGTCGCGGCGTGCGGTCGGCATGCCGCGACCTTGCGCGGTCCGGGCCCGGCGCCGACGCGGCGGAGCGCGGAGGTGTGGACGGGGCGGGGCGCTGTGGACGCCGCTCCGGCAGCGCGACAGAGTGCTCGGCGAAGGTGCTCCTCCCCGCGGAGCCGGGACGGCGGACGACGAGAGGCGGTAGAGCGATGAACCTCGCGGAGAACGTGGTCAGGTCCGCGCAGCACGACCCGGAGCACGTGGCGTTCCGCCTGGACGACGTCACGGTGACCTACGCGCAGTTCGACGACGCGACAGCCCGCATCGCGGGCCTGCTGCGCGAGAAGGGCGTGCAGCCCGGCGACCGCGTCGGGCTGATGGTCCCCAACGTGCCGTACTTCCCGATCATCTACTACGGCGCGCTGCGCCTGGGCGCGGTCGTCGTGCCGATGAACGTGCTGCTCAAGGGCCGCGAGACGACCTTTTACCTGAGCGACAACGGGGCGAGAGTCCTGTTCGCCTGGTACGACTTCCTCGAGGCCGCCGAGACCGGCGCCCGCGAATCCGGTGCCGAGCTCGTCACCGTCAAGCCCGGGGAGTTCGAGGGCCTGCTCGGCGGCGCGCAGCCGGTCCGGGAGGTGACGGAACGGGCGGACGACGACACCGCCGTCATCCTCTACACCAGCGGCACGACGGGCACGCCCAAGGGCGCGGAGCTCACCCACGGCGGTCTCTACAAGAACGCCGAGGTCACCGCGCGCACGCTCATGTACCTGGAGCCGGACGACGTCGTGCTCGGCGCGCTCCCGCTGTTCCACGTCTTCGGGCAGACCTGCTCGATGAACACCTGCGTGCTGACGGGCGCGACCCTCACGCTCCTGCCGCGCTTCGACGCGATAAAGGCGCTCGAGATCATCCAGCGCGACCGGGTGACGGTCTTCCAGGGCGTGCCGACGATGTACGTCGCGCTGCTGAACCACCCCGACCGGGACACGTACGACACGTCGTCGCTGCGGCTGTGCAACTCCGGCGGCGCCGCGCTGCCCGTCGAGGTGCTCCGCGGGTTCGACGAGGCGTTCTCGTGCAAGGTGCTCGAGGGGTACGGCTTGTCGGAGACGTCGCCGGTGGCGTCGTTCAACCACCCGGACAAGGAGCGCAAGCCCGGCTCGATCGGCACGCCGATCGAGGGTGTCGAGATGAGCCTGTTCGACGACCAGGACCGCGAGGTCAGCGGCGACGCCGTCGGAGAGATCGTCATCCGGGGCCACAACATCATGAAGGGCTACTGGAACCGCCCGGACGCCACCGCGGCGGCCGTCCGCGACGGCTGGTTCCACAGCGGCGACCTCGCGCGCCGCGACGCCGACGGCTACTTCTTCATCGTCGACCGCGTCAAGGACCTCATCATCCGGGGCGGTTACAACGTCTACCCGCGCGAGGTCGAGGAGGTGCTCTACGAGCACCCCGCGGTCGCCGAGGCCGCCGTCGTCGGCGTTCCGGACCCGACTCTCGGCGAGGAGGTCGCCGCCGCGGTCGTGCTCAAGCCCGGCGCGTCGGCGACGGCCGACGAGCTGCGCGAGCACGTGAAGAGCCAGGTGGCGGCGTACAAGTACCCCCGGCACGTGGACCTCGTCGAGGCGCTGCCCAAGGGTCCTACCGGCAAGATCCTCAAGCGCGAGATCCGCGTCCAGCCCACGACGACGTAGGCGCGTCGCTCCCGCGCCCGCGGGCACGTCGCTCTCGTGCCCTGGCCCCCTCCCCTGTCGGCGTACGACCAGACGGTGCCGCACCCGTCCGGCCGGCCGGAGCTCGCGGAGCGGTTCGCCGAGCTGCGCGCCGCGCGCACCGAGCTGGGCCGCTCCGTGGACCCGCGGGACGTGCGGCAGGTCGCCGTCGTCTGCAGCAGCTCCCGCGGCGGCTCCACCCATCTCGAGGCACTGCTGCGCGAGGTCCCGGGGGTGCTCACGCTCCCCGGCGAGATCAACCCGCTCGTCGTGGTCGCGCAGCTCGGCGAGCTCCCGCACCGCGGCGCGGTGCTCGCCGAGGAGCTGGGCCTGCAGATCGGACGCCCGGCGCGCGACGTCCGCGGCCAGGACGACCAGCGGCTCCTCGCGCTGGACATCGCCTGGAGGCTGCTGGCGCAGCAGCCTGACCGCGCGCTGCCCGCGGCCCGGGTGGAGCAGGCGGTCCGCGACGCGCTCGCCGGCACCTCGCTCGACGCGGCTGGACTCACCCGCGCCGTGCTGGACCGGCTCGACGTGCCGCTGGCCGGCTACGACGTCCCGGACGCGGCGCCGCCGCCGCTGCCGCCGTCCGACGCGCTCGTAGAGATGACGCCGTTCGTGCCGCTGCGGCCATGGCGCGCTCCGACCGGAGCGGAGCTCCGCGACGGGACGCTGCTGCTCGCGACCCCCCGGCTCGTCTACCGACTGGACTGGCTGCGCGCGGTGTTCCCCACCGCCCGGCTGCGGCTGGTCCACCTCGTCCGCAACCCGGCCGCCGCCGTCAACGGGCTGGTGGACGGCTGGCAGCACCCGGGCTTCGCCACCGTCGCCATGCCGCACCCCTTGACGATCCCGGGATACAGCGACCGCGTACCGGGCGGGGAGCGGTGGTGGAAGTTCGACGTCCCGCCGTCCTGGGGGTCGCTCGTCGACCGGCCGCTGCGACGCGTGTGCGCGGCGCAGTGGTGCGACGCGCACGAGCGGGTGCTCGCTGAGACCCGCGGTGAGGAGGTGCTGCGGATCCGGCACGAGGACCTCGCCGCCGACGACGGCCGCTCGCGCGAGCCCGCGGAACAGCTGGCGGAGTTCCTCGGCCTGGACCGCGACGCGGTCGTGCAGGCGGTGTGCGCCGGCGCACCGCCCGTCGTCGCCACCGCTCCCCCGCGGCCCGCGCGCTGGCGGCGCCGTGCCGACGAGCTCGCCGACGTGCTGGCCGACCCCGGCGTGCTCGACCTCGCCGAGCGGCTCGGCGTGGGCACCGACCCCGACAGGTGGGAGTGACGTGGACGCCTTCACCGACGCGACCGCGCAGGCCGGCGCCGTGCGCACCGGGCGCACGACCAGTCGGAAGCTGGTCGAGCAGGCGCTCGACCGGATCGAGCGGTACGACGGCCGGCTGCACGCGCTGGTCACCGTCGACGCCGACGGCGCCCGGACGGCCGCCGACGCCGCGGACGCGGCCGTCCGCGACGGTGCCCGGACCGGGCCGCTGCACGGCGTGCCGGTCACACTCAAGGACGCCTGGGCGACGGCGGGGCTGCGCACGACGACCGGCTCGGCGGAGCAGGCGACCGTTCCGGACGGTGACGCCGCTGTCGTCGCCGCGCTGCGCGCGGCCGGTGCGGTGGTGGTCGGCAAGACCAGCGTGCCGCCGGGGATCACCGGCCAGGAGACGGCGAACGACCTCGTCGGGCGGGCGTGCAACCCGTGGGACCTCACGCGCACGACCGGCGGCTCCTCGGGCGGCGCGGCGGCGGCGGTGGCGACGGGACTGGTGGCGCTCGACGTCGGCAGCGATCTCGGCGGCTCGGTGCGCCAGCCCGCGCACTGCTGCGGGGTGTTCGGGCACGCGGCCTCGCACGGGCTGCTCCCGATGCGCGGTCACCTGCCGCGGCTGCCGCTGGACGTCGAGTCCGACGTCGACCTGCTGACCGCCGGTCCGCTCACCCGGTCCGCGGACGACCTCGCGCTGGCGCTGCGGGTGCTGGCCCGCGACGCACCGGACCGCGGTGGTCCGTGGCGGCGCGACCTGCCAGCGCCAGCCGGTCCGCTGCGCGGGCTGCGGGTCGCGGCGTGGCTCGACGACCCGGTCTGTCCGGTGACCCCGGAGGTCGGCGAGGTGCTGGCGGAGACCGTGGAGCGGCTGCGCGGCGCCGGGGTGACGGTGGACGAGCAGGCGCGCCCCGTGGACCTCGCGGAGGCCCGCGAGATCACCTTCTCGCTGTGGGTGGCGGCGTCGTCGTACTCCTCGGACGACGAGCAGCTCGAGCACTTGGCCGCCGAAGCGCGGGGCTACGCGGCTGACGACCTGTCGTTCCCCGCGCTGCGCGCCCGGGCCGAGGCGATGGGGCATCGGGACTGGCTGCGGCTCGACGAGCGGCGCGCGCGGCTGCTCAACGGCTGGCGGGAGTTCTTCCGGTCGTACGATGTACTGCTCTGTCCCGCGCAGCCGTGGACGGCGGTGCCGCACGACCCGGAGCCCGAGCAGGTGCCGTCGGTGGACCGGCGGCTGGAGCGCACGGTCACGACGGCGACCGGCGAGCGCCCGTACCTCGACATGCTGACGTGGATGGTGCTCGTGACCGGGGTCGGGCTGCCCGGCACCGTGGCGCCGGTCGGCGTCGCGAGCGACGGGCTGCCGGTCGGGCTGCAGGTCGTCGGCGCGCACGGGCACGACCTCACGACGATCTCGGTGGCGGGCGAGATCGCGAGCCTCGCCGGCGGGTGGCGCCGGCCCCCAGGGTTCTAGCAGGGCAGCCCCGGGAGCCCAGGTCCATCGGATCGCTCCCGGGCACGCGACGTCGCCCCGCAGCAGACGGCTACCGCGCGTTCCGGCGGCAGGTGCTCGTCGGCCGGCGATCAGCGAGGCGACGGCCGTGCAGGTCCATCAGCAGGTCGGCGGCGCGCGACATGTCCTCGTGCTGCCAGACCACCACGGGCAGCCAGCCCGCGCGCAGCAGCTGCCGCTCGGTGTCGAGGTCCCGTACCGCGATCGAGGTGAACTTCTGCCGCCACCACTCGCCGTTCGCCTTCGGCGCGTGGCAGTGCCCGGGCACTGGTGGCAGAAGCAGCCGTGGACGAGCACGGCCACGCGGGAGCCGCGCAGCACGACGTCCGCGCGGCGGTGCGGCTGGTGCCCGCGGGGGTGGCGTCCACGAGGAACCGCAGCCCCCGGCGGTGCAGCTCGCGGCGCAGGGCGAGATCGGGAGCGGTGTCCCGTCGCCCGGTGCGGCTGAGGTGGGCCCGCACCGCGTCCGACGACGGCTGCGGCGTGGGCGGCAGCACGACAGCTCCGTCCGGCGCGGCGACGTCCGGTAGGGCGCTGATCGACACGGTCCCTCCTCGCACGCACCGTCCCACCGCCGTCGGACAGTGCGCCTGACAACCGCGGCCGGGCGCGGGGCGGCGCTGTCCATGACCGACCGGCAGCTCGTGGTGTAGGACCAGCGCGTGACGTCGGCCGTGGACCGCGACAGCGAGCTCCGGACGGCGGTGTTCGGGTGGCTGGACGAGCAGACGAGGCTCCGCGACGAGCTCACCTGGGCGCAGCTCCAGCGCGGCTTCGCCTTCGACGGCAAGCCCCTCGCGCTGGTGACCCAGCGCGGGATCCGCCGCGTGGCGGGGCTGGACGCCGCGCTCGCCTTCCAGACCACGTACACGCCACCTGGTGGACGCGCGCCGTACGCCGATGCCGAGGGGCCGGACGGGCTGATCCGGTACAAGTACCAGGGCGTGGATCCGCAGGGCCCGGACAACCGCGCCATGCGCGCGGCGCTGCAGCGGGGTCTGCCGCTGGTGTGGTTCGTCGGGGTCGCGCCTGGCGTGTTCCTCGCTCAACGGCCGGTGTGGCTGGTCGGTGACGAACCGAGCGATCTGCAGTTCGCGGTGGCGCTCGACGAGGAGCAGTACCTCGCGGCGCGCAGCGACGCGCCCCTGGACCTCCGGCAGCGCAGCGTCCTGCGCCTGACCCGACTCCGGCTGCACCAGCCGGTCTTCCGCGCGCAGGTGCTGCGGGCGTACGACGTCAAGTGCTCGATCTGCCGGCTGAAGCACGAGAACTTGCTCGACGCCGCGCACATCCAGCCCGACGCCGAGGGCGGCCAGCCCGTGGTGACGAACGGGCTGTCGCTGTGCAAGATCCATCACGCTGCCTACGACGCGGGCATCGTCGGCATCGACCCCGCGTACCGCATCGAGGTCAGGAACGACGTGCTGCGCGAGGTCGACGGGCCGATGCTGCGGCACGGTCTGCAGGACGTGCACGGCTGGCGCCTCGAGGTGCCGCGGCGGATCGCCGAGCGGCCGGACCGCGACCGGCTGGCTCAGCGCTACGCGCGCTTCCGGCAAGCGTCGTAAGCGGTGAGGAGCCGTACGTGAACGACCTCGAACGCCTCCTCCACCGCGAGGTGGTGCAGATCCGAGACGGGCTACAGCGCGACACCGTTCCTACAGATGGTGAGCCAGCAGCATGGGCCGCCACGGCATCGTCGCCGCTGCGCGCGCCCGCTGCCAGCGACGGCTTCACCGCGCTGTGGGAGCGCTCGGGCCTGGACCTCAGCGTCGAGGCGCTCGTGCTGCGGCCGGAGTTCGCCGAGCTGCTCGAGGACGACGACCGGCACCGCGCTGTCGATCGCCTGCAGCAGTACCGCTACCGGCTGGACGGCTCGCGGTGAGAGCGTTGGCCGCGCGGCACTGACTGCTGTCGAGCAACATCGCCAGCAACCGCCGGCAGGACCGTGGACCGTGGCACCTGGCGCTCGACAGGCTGCACCCGGCAGCGCCACAGACCGTCCCGGGCACGCGTCATGGCCACGAACAGCTCCCGCCGCTCGCGCTGCACCTGCTCGGGCTCGGCCTCGCCGTCGCGCACCCGCCAGGAGTCCACTCTGGGCAGGTACACGCGGGCGAACTCGAGGCCCTTGGCCCGCTTGGCCGTGCCCACCTTGACGGCGTCGACGGGCTGACCCCCGTACTGCTCCAGATCGAGGACCGGCACGCCACCCTGCCTCAGGAGCGTTCGCACCTCCTCCGCCTCGCGGCGGTGCCGGCACAGCACGGCCGCGTCGCCATGAGCGAGCCCGATCGCGGCGTCGTGCTGCAGCCGAGCCAACAGGGCCGTGTGGGCCGAGGCGACGTCCGACGCGGTCACGTCCAGCACCGCTGAGCCGTCCCGCACCACCTCGACGGGCCGGTCGCCGCTCTGCCTGACGTCCTCCAGGTCGTCGAAGGCGTCTGCGCGCACCAGGTCCGCGGCCGCTGCGAGCACCTGACGGGTGTTCCGGTAGTTGACGGTGAGGACCGTGGAGCGGCCGCTCACGGACAGCCCGGCCTCCTTGAGCGTGTAGCCGCCCGGGTAGACCGCCTGCTGGCCGTCCCCGATCAGGGTCAACCCGTCCCGTGGATCGCCGACCAGGGCCGCCGCCAGGCGCACGGACTGCAGATCCAGGTCCTGGGCCTCGTCGACGACGACGAAGCGGTAGGTCGGCGCCTGCCCGTGCTCAGCCACCGTCAGGGCGAGCGCCACGACGTCCGCGAAGTCGTGCACCCCCCGCTCGTGCACTAGCTCCTGGTATCGGACGTACAGGTCCCACACCCGCTCCCGCTGCTCCCGCGACAGCGGCGTGACCCGTCCGGTACGAGTCAGCTCCGCGTACTGCTCGAACTGCTGCAGGCCCCGCCCCTTGATCACCGCGAGGACCTCGTCGTGCCAGTACGCCCTGCCCAGCGCCGCGGTCTGCAGGTGCGGACGGCCGACCTGCGCCCACGCCCGGTTGAAGGCCGTCTCCGCCGCGGCGCCGTCCAGCCGCACGGGGACGCCCGCCTCGCGCAGCACCTGCATCGCGAGGCGGTGCACCCCGGAGAAGCGCACCCGGTCCGCCGTCGTCGGGGACAGGCGCCCGTAGAGGGTGGCCAGCACCCGCGGCAGCGTCCGCACGTACGTCAGGAACAGGAGGTCCCCCGGCTCCTGGCCGGTCAAGTACGCGGCACGGTGCAGTGCGACGACCGTCTTGCCGCAGCCTGCCGGACCGCGGACGCGACAGGGACCGCTGTAACGACGGCGCACCACCGCCAGCTGCGCGGGGTGCAGGTACACCATCCACGGTTCCGCCGGCAGCCGGGTCGCGCACTCCAGCTCGGCCAGGTCGAGCTCCTGCACCTTGATCAGCTCGGCTTGCTCCATCGGCCGCGGCTCAGGCCGCGGGCGCGCGATCGGCACGGGGGGCCGGACGTCGACCGGGTACGGCGGAACGCGGGCGTCCAGGACCTCCGCCCATCGCCGGACGTCCTGCGGCTGGAGCCGACGGCCGAGCGACCGCAGCCACCGGAGCAGTTCGGTCTCGTCGAGGACGACCACGCGGCCCGCGGCCGCCACCCGCATCGTCTGGCCGACGAGCACCATCGCGCCGGTGATGGTCAGCGGAGCGAGGTCGCCGTCCGCGACCACCTCCTCCACCGCGGCCACCTGGTCGGCGACGTCGTGGAGGTCCTGGGTCACGTCGAGCTGGTCGACGCACAGCCGCCCGGCCGCCAGCGTCACGCGCCCGCGCCAGTTCTTGCTGTCGAGCACGACAACGCCACCCGGCCCGACCAGCACGTGGTCCAGATCGGCTCGCCGAGTGCCGGGCCAGCGTCGACGGTGCATCGCGACCCAGCCCTCGGTCGTGAGCGGCTCGAGCAAGCGGCGGACGACGGCCTCGCCGTCGTCGCCGCGGTCGGAGCAGGTGGCTCGCCAACGGGCGTGGGCAGCCTCCTCCTCGTGCGCTCGCGCCAAGGCGCGGAACCGGTCACCCTCCGTCCGCGACACCACGCATTCAGGATGACTCAATTCACAGCCTGACGACGCGGGTCGTGAATATCGGCGCCCGCATCACCCGTTCGCGCAGCGTGAGACGACCGGCCAGCCGCCTTCGCCCGTACGCTCAGCCACGTGGTCGAGCAGGAGACGCTCCGCGCGCGCTGCGACGCTTCCCGTGAATTGCTCGACGAGTCCGACCTCGTCGCTCTGTACCTCGTGGCTCTCGAGCCCGTGGCGACCAGCACGCCAACAGCGACATCGACGTCGCGGTGCTCCCGCGCGCTGCCGTCCCGGACCCCGTCGACCTGTCGGCGGAGCTCGCGCACCGCCTGGAGCGGGCGCTCGCGCATGGGCCGGTGGACGTTTTGGTGCTCGACGCCGAGCAACTCGGACTGCCGCTGCTCGGCTCCCTCCTGCGCGACGCGGTCGTCGTCGCCAGCGCGGACGAACCAGCCCGCGCCGAGTTCGAGGTGCGGAGCATGGCCCTGGTGTCGCATTCGAGTGCTGCACGGGACCGCTCCGGGCCGAGCTCCTGGCCAGGACTGCGGCAGGACGCCGCTGAGTGGTCGACCCCGAGCGCTTGCTCGCCCGCCTCGACCGCGCCGGCCTGGAGCTCTATCGGCTGCGCTCGCAGGCCGCGCTGGGTCGCGAGGGCGCTGCGCGGCGACGTCACGCAGCTTGACGCGGCGAAGTACCGGCTGGTGGTGGCGCTCGAAGCATGCATCGACGCGGCGCAGCACGTGGTGGCCAGCGAGGGGCTGCGACGACCGACGAGCTGCGCGGACACGGTCAGCGTGCTGGCCGACGCCGGGCTGCTGACTCCGGGCGCAGCCGCCACCGCACGCCGCGTGGCGGGGTTCCGCAACGTGACGGTGCACGGTCACGCGCACGTCGACGACGACCTCGTGGTCGAGGCCGTCCTCGACCGGCTGGACGACCTGGAGCAACTGCGGACAGAGCTCGCTCCCCTGGGTGGATGAAAGCCCAGCCAGGGCGAGGCGGTTGTGAAGGCACGTATCCGTGCCTGTGTCAGGGCAGGTACCGCAGAAGTGCCCGCCTGACGGCACGTCGCGGAGACCCGGCAGGGTTACCAACGCCGGCAGCGCTTCGCCGGCACGCCGGGGCAGCAGGCTTGATCATGACGAGCGAGCTGGACCAGCAGCGGCTTCCCGCGCCGGCGGGGTCGGCGCCACCACCAACGAGGCTGCGGCGGCGGGAGGAGCGCGACGCACCGGTCGTCGCGCTGCAGCAGCGGCGCGGCATCGTTTACGACTCGTCATCGCTAGCCCGCCGCACGTGCTGCTGGCCCTTCGGGGCCGCGTCGCAGCCGCACCAGGACGGCCGTCTAGATCTAAGATGCGCCAGCGCGTCCAAGTCCGAGACGCGGGCTACAGCTCGCACTCTCCCGCCGGGCCTACGGAAGCACTTGCGGACGACAGGTGCTGACGGGTGGCTTGACCCTGCGACGCTTGATGGTGCAGCAGGCCGTGCGTAGGCGGTCGTGCGGAGCGAGGACCAGTTCCCGACGACCGCCGGAACGTGGTCCTCGCCCGGAACTGGCTGCGCCTGATCAGCTGCAACCGCTCGTGCTGCCACAGGACTCGCAGACGTAGCAACTCCCGGCCGGGCGCATCTTGACGCCGCACGTCATGCACAGCGGGGCGTCGGCGGCGGTGCCCTGCTGCAGCTCAAGGAGCTCGGTCGAGCTGTGCGCCTGCGCTGGCACCGCTGCGCCAGCACCTGCCGGAGGACGCGCCTCGACCGGGACGGACTGCGCCAGGCCCTCGACGTCGACCTCGTCCTCAACTGGCGCTGCGCCCCCGTACTGACCGGACACGGCTGCGGCGCGCTCCTCGGCGGTGAAGATGCCGAGCTCGGACCGCTTGTCGTACGGCAAGTAGTCGAGCGCGAGGCGCCGGAAGAGGTAGTCCATCACCGACTGAGCGATGCGCACGTCCGGGTCGTCGGTCATGCCGGCCGGGTCGAAGCGCATGTTGGTGAACTTCGCGACGAAGGCCTCCAGCGGCACGCCGTACTGCAGGCCGATCGAGATGGCTACCGAGAAGGCGTCCATGACGCCGGCCAGCGTGGACCCCTGCTTGCTCATCTTGATGAAGACCTCGCCGAGGCCGTCATCGGGGTAGCTGCCCGCGGTCATGTAGCCCTCGGCGCCGGCCACCGAGAACGACACGGTCTGCGACGGGCGCTTCTTGGGCAGCCGCTTGCGCACCGGGCGGTACTCCACGACAGGCGCCGGCGTCGCTGAGGCCGCGGGCTTCTCGCTGTCCTTCTTGCTCTGCAGCGGCTGCCCGACCTTGCTGTTGTTGCGGTAGATGGCCAGCGCCTTGAGCCCGAGCTTCCAGCCCTGGAAGTAGACGTCCGCGACGTCCTCGACCGTGGCGGACTCGGGCAGGTTGACGGTCTTGGACAGCGCGCCGGACACGAACGGCTGAATGGCCGCCATCATCCGCACATGACCCATCGGGCCGATCGAGCGCTCGCCCATCGCGCAGTCGAACACGTCGTAGTGCTCGGCCCGCAGCCCAGGCGCGTCGACGACGACACCGCGCTGGGCGATGTGCTCGACGATCGCCTCGACCTGCTCCTCCTGGTAGCCGAGGGCTCGCAACGCGCGCGGCACCGTCTGGTTGACGATCTGCATCGAGCCGCCGCCGACCAGCTTCTTGAACTTGACCAGAGCGAGGTCGGGCTCTAGCCCCGTGGTGTCGCAGTCCATCATCAGACCGATGGTGCCGGTGGGCGCGATGACCGACGCCTGAGCGTTGCGGTAGCCGTTGCGCTCCCCCAACGCGAGGCACGCCTGCCACGCCTTGCTCGCCTCGTGCAGGATGCGCGCGTCGTCGGCGCCCACTGCGCGCACGTTGTCGTTCGCCGCGGCGTGCTTGCGCATGACCCGCTTGTGGCCGTCAGCGTTGCGCGCGTAGCCGTCGTACGGCCCGACGACGGCCGCCAGCTCCGCGGAACGCTTGTACGCCGTGCCGCTCATGAGCGATGTGATGGCCGCGGCCAGGGCACGCCCGCCGTCGGAGTCGTACGCGTGCCCGGTGGCCATGAGCAGCGCGCCGAGGTTGGCGTAACCGATACCGAGCTGCCGGAAGGCCCGCGTCGTGTCACCGATCGGCTCCGTCGGGAAGTCGGCGAAGCAGATCGAGATGTCCATCGCCGTGATCACCAGCTCGACCGACCTGGCGAACAGCTTGGCGTCGAACGTGCCGTCCGGCCGCAGGAAAGTCATGAGGTTGAGCGAGGCGAGGTTGCAGGACGAGTTGTCCAGCGACATGTACTCACTGCACGGGTTGCTCGCGGTGATGCGCCCGGACTCCGGGTTGGTGTGCCAGTCGTTGATGGTGTCGTCGTACTGGACGCCGGGGTCGGCGCACTCCCACGCTGCCTGCGCCAGCTTCTTCCATAGGCCGCGGGCGTCCACCGTCTCGATGACCTGACCGTCCAGGCGGCCGCGGAGCCCGAAGGGCTTGTCCTCCTCGACGGCGCGCATGAACTCGTCGCTGACGCGGACGGAGTTGTTGGCGTTCTGGTACTGGACGCTGACGATGTCCTTGCCGCCGAGGTCCATGTCGAAGCCGGCGTCGCGCAGGGCGCGGATCTTGTCCTCCTCCCGGGCCTTGGTCTCGATGAACTCCTCGATGTCCGGGTGGTCCACGTCGAGCACGACCATCTTGGCCGCCCGCCGGGTGGCACCACCGCTCTTGATGGTCCCCGCGGACGCGTCCGCGCCGCGCATGAAGGACACCGGCCCCGACGCCGTCCCGCCCGAGGAGAGCAGCTCCTTGGACGACCGGATCCGCGACAGGTTGAGCCCCGCCCCTGAGCCGCCCTTGAAGATGAGGCCCTCCTCGCGGTACCAGTTGAGGATCGAGTCCATCGTGTCGTCGACGGCGAGGATGAAGCACGCCGACACCTGCTGCGGCGCAGACGTACCGACGTTGAACCACACCGGACTGTTGAAGCTGAACACCTGGTGCAGCAGCATCCAGGTGATCTCGTGCTCGAACACCTCGGCGTCCTTCGGCGAGGCGAAGTAGCCGTGCTCGAGCCCCGCAGCGGTGTAGGTGCGGACGACGCGGTCGATAATCTGACGGAGGCTGGTCTCGCGACTGTCACTGCCGACCGCGCCGCGGAAGTACTTCGTGGTGACGATGTTGGCGGCGTTCACCGACCAGAAGTCCGGGAACTCGACGCCGCGCTGCTCGAAGTTGACCGACCCGTCGCGCCAGTTCGTCATGACGACGTCCCGGCGCTCCCACGTCACCTCGTCGTACGGGTGCACCCCCGGCGTGGTGTGGACACGCTCGATCCGCAGCGGGGTGCGGCGCTGGCCAGCGTCGTCGACCTGCCGCGGGGTGCCGCTGATCGTCTCCGTCATAGGGAGTGCCTCATCTCGTCTCGGACGTACAACACCCGCGCAGCGCGCGGCATTCACCGGCAGGGACGCCCAGAGGGCGCTGGTGGAGCAGGAAGGGTCAGGCAGGGGCGAGGCGGCGACCTGGCGGACCGCCCCCTGCCGCGGGCGCGTGCGAGGCTCGCAGCGCGTTGATCTCAGACTCGAAGTCGGCGAGCGACTCGAAGTTGCGGTAGACGCTCGCGAACCGGAGGTACGCGACCTCGTCCAATTGGCGCAGCGGTGCCAGGATCGCCAGGCCCACCTCGTGCGCGGGGACCTCTGCCGCGCCCGAGGCGCGCAGTGCGTCCTCGACCTGCTGGGCGAGCTGCGCGAGGGCGTCCTCGTCGACCGGTCGTCCCTGACACGCCTTGCGGACCCCGGCAACGACCTTCGCGCGGCTGAAGGGCTCGGTCACGCCGCTGCGCTTGACGACCGCCAGCGCCATCTCCTCCACCGTGGTGAACCGCCGCCCGCAGCTGGGGCAGGCCCGGCGCCTCCGGATGGCGTCGCCGTCCCCGGCTTCCCGGCTGTCGACGACGCGGGAGTCGCGGGACCGGCAGTAGGGGCAGCGCACCGCGGTCCTCCCCTCGTCCCCACAGCTGTGGACACCGGCTCCACAGGATGTGGAGAACTACACCCGTGTAAGCACTAGATGTTGTGGCGGGACAGTAGGGACGCCACACAGCCCACGCAAGCGCCCGGAGCTGGCCGAGAGCCTCGGGTCGCGCCGAACCTGCAGGTCGCGGGCCCGCCACGCCGAGGAGAAGTACGTGGACGCCGGGCGTGTCGCGGCGGACCGGCCGGCAGCCGGCTCAGGCAGCAGCCGGCAGCAGGAGCTGCTGTCCGGCCTGCACCTGCGCGGTGGGCAGGCTGTTGAGACGCCGGAGAGCGACCACGACCTGACGCGGGTCCTGCTCAGGGGCCACCCGGCGCGCCACCGTCCACAGGCTCTCGCCGCGCTGCACCGTGGTCTGCGACAGCACGGACCGCTGCTCCGGCTCCTGAGAGGCCTGGCTGGCCGTGCGTCCGGCCGCGAACGCGCCCAACAGCAGAGCCACCAGGGCCAGCAGCACCGCAGCGCGTCCGCGCCGAGTCAGCCGCAGCGCGGCGCGCGGCGCAGCGAGGCGCGCAGCCCCCGCTTCCGCCGGCACGAACGCGGCCTGGGTCCGTGTCACCGTGCTGCTCATGAGCCCTCCTCGGTCGGTCCACGCTCGCCTACCCGAACGCCTGTTCGATCGAACGTGCGTACGAAGTTGTACCGCGCGGGTCCGACAGTGTCGCGACACGTTCGAACGGGTGTTTGATCCCAACCCCGGCTCGGGCTAGCGTCCGCTCGTGATCACGGGGTCGTCAGGACCCCACGGACGAGGGGGTCAACGGTGGGCAGCAGCAGCGGGACCGGGAGCGTGCGGGACCTCCCGGACGGCCCGCCGGACGAGTCCGGGCTGACTGCGCGCCAGCGCAAGGTGCTCGAGGTGATCCGGGAGTCCATCGACCGCCGCGGCTATCCGCCCACGGTGCGGGAGATCGGCGAGGCGGTCGGACTGACCAGCACGTCGAGCGTCTCGCACCAGCTGGTGACGCTGCAGAAGAAGGGCTTCCTGCGCCGCGACCCCTCCCGGCCCCGAGCGGTGGACGTGCGGCTCCCGGCGGAGCCGCCGTTGAGCGCGGACACCGCGGACGACGCGGTCGCCCGGGCGGCGAAGCCGCAGCCCACGTACGTGCCGGTCCTGGGCCGCATCGCGGCCGGCGGACCGGTGCTCGCCGAGCAAGCGGTCGAGGACGTGTTCCCGCTGCCGCGGGAGCTGGTCGGGACCGGGACGCTGTTCCTGCTCCGGGTCGTCGGGGACTCGATGGTCGAGGCGGCGATCGCTGACGGCGACTGGGTCGTGGTGCGCCAGCAGCCCACCGCAGACAACGGCGACATCGTCGCTGCCATGATCGACGGCGAGGCGACGGTGAAGACGTACCGCCGCCGCGACGGACATGTCTGGCTGCTGCCGCAGAACCGGGCGTACGCACCGATCCCGGGGGACGAGGCCGTGATCCTCGGCCGCGTGGTGACAGTGCTGCGCAAGGTCTGAGGCTCCCGGCCGGCGCGCGTCAGCCGTGTTCTCCTCGCCTGTCGCGGGCATCGGGCCGAGGTGGAGTTAGCGGACGCGCACGCCCTGGTGACGGGGGCGACTCGCGGGATCGGAGCGCGGATCGCTGCGGAGCTCGCTGCCGCCGGTGCCCGCGTCACGGCGGTGGCCCGGAACGCGCCCGAGCTCGCAGCACGGGCCGAGGAACTGGGCGCCCGCGCGTTGGTGGCGGACCTGAGCGACGCGGCCCAACGCGCAGGCCTTGTGGCGCGCGCCGAACGTCAGGCTGACCGACCGGTCGACGTGCTCGTCAACTGCGCCGGGGTCGACGGAGTCACGGCGTTCAGCGACGTCGACGGCGCGGTGCTCGAGCACGTGGTGCAGGTGAACCTCGTCGCTCCGATGGAGCTGTCCCGGCAGGCCGTTCCTGGGATGCGGGGCCGCGGTCGCGGCCATGTGGTCAACGTGTCGTCCGGTTTCTCGGCGTCGCTCGCCCCGGGACTGACGCCCTACTGCGCGTCGAAGGCCGGGCTGTCGCACTTCACAGCTGGCCTGCGCCTTGAGCTGACGGGGACCGGGGTGTTCACGACGTTGGTCGAGCTGGGACCGGTGCGCACGAGCATGTACGGCGACATCGAGCGACACCGCCTCGCCGGGCCAGCGCTCCAGCGCCTGCTGCGACTGTGTCTGGTGCGCGCTGTTGAGCCCGAGGCCGTCGCACAGCGGGTCGTCGCCGCCATCCGCGACCGCCAAGCACACGTGGTGCTGCCCCGCCGCATGCTGTCGGCGGTCGCGCCCACCTGGGCGCCGCGCCGTGCGACGCAGCTGCTCTTGTCCGGACTGCCAAAGCACTAACGGTCGACGAGCTCGCTCCTCGCCTCGCGGGCCACGACCTGCGTCGGCCGGCCGGGCACGTCGGCCGTCCCTTGCAGCGGGTACACCGTGGGGCTGCCGGCGATGGTGAACGTCGCGCTGTACAGGGTGCGCAACCGGACGTCCTTGCGCCCGGGCTCGCGGTACGTGTGCTCGACGCGAGGCTTGGAGCCCGTCGCAGCGGCGCGAACTGTGCTCCCGTCGCCGAAGTCCCACAGGTAGCCCGTCGCCTTGATGCGGAGCGTGACGCTCATGCCGAGCACCGGCTTCGGCGGCAGCGTGGCGGTGGGCGGTGTCGTGGTGGTCAAGCGCGTCGCGGCGTTGACCAAAGTCTCGCCCGCAGGCTGTGTCACGACCGTGGCGCGCGGAAGCCCGAAGGTCTTCCACGCGCTCCGCACCTGCGCGGCGACTGCGGAACGCGGGTCGACCCGGTCGGCGACCTCCTGCGGCCCGCGACAGACGTACGGTGGGTCGCGCTGCAACCGCGGGGGTCCGTAGCGCTGTTGCTGAATCAG
>JALYNK010000002.1 GCA_030773235.1 Actinomycetota bacterium
GCCGTGCACGCCGGCGCAGTCCAGCACGAGGTCCCCCGCGCCCGTTCCGAGGTGCTCGACGAGCGCGAGACGGACGTCCGCGGCCGTACGGACGTCCAGCCGGCCGCTGAGCGCGAGCTCCTGCCCCGGCCGGAGCACGGACAGCGCTGCGGCCGGGGCGCTCGTGACGGCTCCGGTCGGGAACGGGCCGCCCGGGGGCGCGGCCCTGCTGCCGCGCGGTCCGGGGAGGTCGCTCGGCGCCTCTGCCGGCGCCTGCGCGGATCGCTCCTCGGGGGCGGTCGTACCGGCAGCAGCGGGCATGCGGTCCTCCTCGAGCAACCGGGAGCACAGCGCGATGACCCGGACACGGAGTGTCTCGCACATCGGGAGTGAGGAGCACGGGAGGCGCGCTGGAGCGGCCCCTGTCACACTGGAGCCGTGACTCCGCCCGCGGACGCTCCCATGCAGTACGCGACAGCGGGCGGCCCGCTGATCGCTGTCGTCGCCCTCGTCGTCATCCTGCTGCTCTGCCGCTGGACGTTCGGCCCCAGCGGTCGCAGCACGGGACGCGCGCCGCAGCGCGCCCGGCCCGCCGAGGCGGACTACGGCCTGCTCGCTCCGGTGGTGATCACGCGTACCGAGGCCGACGCGCTCGTGCTGCGCGACGTGCTCCGCGAGGCGGGCGTCCGCGGGACCCTCGCCCCGGGCTCCGCGCCCGGCGAGCACGTGGTCCTGGTCTTCCGCTCCGACGTCGAACGCGCCCGCGCCCTGGTGTCCAGCCGGCCCTGACGCGGCTCCACCCGATCGGCCGCGGCGAGCGCGCCGCCGTGCCGTCGCATCAGAACGGGTCGTCCGGCACCGTCTCCCGCCGGACGACGGCGCCCAGCGCCACGAGGGACTCGACGAACCCCTGGTAGCCGCGGTCGATGTGCTGGGCGTCCGACAGCTGCGTGACCCCGTCCGCGCACAGCGCCGCGAGCACCAGGCCCGCGCCGGCGCGGATGTCGTGAGCGCGCACCGGCGCCGCGGACAGCCGCTCGCGCCCGCGCACCACCGCGTGCTTGACGTCCGTGCGCACGTCCGCGCCGAGCCGCCGCAGCTCGTCGACGTACATCCAGCGGGCCTCAAAGACGTTCTCCGTCGCCATGGCGGTGCCATCGGCGACGGCGTCGAGCGCGAGGAACATCGGCTGCAGGTCCGTCGGAAAGCCCGGGTACGGCAGCGTGACCAGGTCGACGGCTCGCGGACGCCGGTCCATCTGCACCCGGAAGCCGCCGTCGACGGCGTCGACCTGCGCGCCGGCTGCGCGCAGCTTGTCTAAGGGCACCTCGAGGTGCTCCGGGCGCCCGCCGCGCACGACGACGTCGCCCCGGGTCATGGCGGCGCCGATGGCCCACGTGCCGGCCACGATCCGGTCCGGCACGGTCGCGTGCACCGCGGGGGTCAGCCGGTCGACACCGTCCACGACGAGGGTGCTCGTGCCGGTGCCGCCGATTCGAGCGCCCATCTGGCAGAGCATCTCGCAGAGGTCGACGATCTCCGGCTCGCGCGCCGCGTTGTCGATGGTCGTCGTGCCCTCGGCCAGCACGGCGGCCATGAGCAGGTTCTCGGTGGCCCCCACGCTCGGGAAGTCCAGCCACAGCGGCGCGCCGCGCAGGCGCGCGGCGGTCGCAACGACGTACCCGTGCTCGACCTCGACCGTGACGCCGAGCTTGACCAGGCCGGCGATGTGCATGTCCAGCGGGCGGCTGCCGATGGCGTCGCCGCCGGGCAGCGCGACCCGCGCCCGGCGGCAGCGGGCGACGAGCGGTCCCAGCACGGCGATGGAGCCGCGAATCCGCCGCACGAGGTCGTAGTCGGCCTCGTGGCCGATGACCTCGGGGACGTCGATGTCCACCGCGCCGGGCTGCTGCTGGACGGTGCAGCCCAGCCGTTCGAGCAGCCGCGCCATGACCGGCACGTCGTAGATCGCCGGAACGGCGGTGAGCCGGGTGGTGCCGGGGGCGAGCAGGGACGCGGCCATGAGCTTGAGGACGCTGTTCTTGGCGCCGGTGACCTCGACCTCGCCCGCTAGGCGCGCTCCGCCCGTCACCACGAAGCGCTCCACGCGCTCACTGTAGGGAGCACACGGTGCTGCGGGCGCTCCGCCGCGCCCGCCGGCGCAGGCGGTCCGACCGGCGCCGGCGGGGTTCAGCCGAGGGCCAAAGTGCAGCGCCGGTGTGTCCGACGGGTCGAGGTAGAACACCGTCGGGTTCAGCGAGGCGGCGGTGACCACCCCCGACACGCACGACGGCGTCGCGGCGGCCGCCGGCGGGGCCAGCGGGACGGCGAGGCCGGACAGCACCAGCGCGCTCGTCGTCGCAGCCAGAGCGCGGCGCAGCGGCCGGGCGGGGAGTGGGCGGCACGCGGGCATGCGGAGTCCTTCCGGGGAAGCGTTGTCGGATCGACCTCCGCCGTGCGGGCTGGAATGCTTCCCCGGGTGACCCGGAGAGCTCGACCGGCTCCCGGTCCGCTGCTGGTCGTCCGCGGCCGGTCCGGCGGCGCCCGCACCGCACCTAGGCTCGCGGCATGGCCGTCCATCTGACCCGCATCTACACCAAGACCGGCGACGACGGCACGACCGCGCTCGGCGACATGAGCAGGGTCCGCAAGACCAGCGTCCGCCTCGTCGCGTACGCCGACGTGGACGAGGCCAACAGCGCCATCGGTGTCGTGCTGGCGCTGGGGCAGCCGGACGAGGAGGTCACCAGGCTGCTGCGGCAGGTGCAGAACGACCTGTTCGACGTCGGAGCGGACCTGTGCACCCCGGTGGTGCCCGACCCCGACTACCCGCCGCTGCGGGTGACGCGCGAGTACACGGCCCGGCTGGAGCAGGCCTGCGACCTGTACAACGCACGGCTGCAGAAGCTGGCCAGCTTCTTGCTGCCCGGTGGGACGCCGGCGGCGGCGCTGTTGCACGTCGCCCGCACGGTGGTCCGCCGCGCGGAGCGCGGCGTCTGGGCGCTGCTCGAGGCCGAGCCCGACCGCACGAACCCGGAGCCGGCGGTCTACCTCAACCGGCTGTCGGACCTGCTGTTCATCCTGTCGCGGATCGCCAACCCCGGCGGCGACGTGATGTGGCAGCCGGGCGGCGGTCGCTGACCGGTCGTCCTGCCGACGCCATCGGGGGTGCCGCGACCGGCCGTCAGGACGGGAGAGTGGCGCCGGGTGGCCGCGCCTCGAGCCAGGCGAGGAAGCCGGCGACCGCGGCCCGGTGCAGCGCCAGCTCGACCGGTCCCGCCGCCGAGCGGCACTCCAGGACGACCGCGCCGTCGAGCAGCGCGAACGCCTCGCCGTCCTGCGGCTGCCGGCGCCCGGTGACCGCCAGGTCGCGCCGGGACAGGACGCGGCGAGGGCGCAGCGCCAGGCTGAACACGCGGTACCAGAGCAGGTCGTCGCCGGAGAAGCGCCCAATGCCGAGCGCCCAGCCGCGGCCGTCGCGGTCCCGCCGCACGCGCAGCGACAGCGCCACCGCGCCGCCGCGCCAGCGCAGGAGGCGCTGGCGCAGCACCAGTGCCGCGAGCGCCAGCGCCGCGAGCACGACGAGCGCGAGGACCCCCTCGACGAGGAGCACGGGGGCCGCGGACAGGAGCGGCTAGGACAGGGCGCCGACGGCCCGCAGGCGGCCCTCGGCGCGGCGGGCGGCACTCTCGTCGCCCTCGGTGCGCGCCCGGTCCAGCGCGGCGCGCGCCCGCGACTGGTCGATGTCGCCGGACAGCTCCGCGACCTCCGCGAGCACCGTCACGCCCTGGTCGGTGACCGACAGGAAGCCGCCGTGCACCGCCGCGACGACCTCGCCGCCGGCCGCCTGCTGGATGCGCACCGTACCGCCCTCGGCGAGCTCGCCGAGCAGCGACGTGTGTCCCGGGAGGATGCCGACCTCGCCCTCGGTGGTGCGGGCGATGAGCATCGACGCCTCGCCGCTCCAGACCTCGCTCTCCACCGAGACAACCTCGACGTGCAGGTCGGCCACAGGTACTCCTCCTCGGCAGCCGCGGACGGACGGGGGGCGCCGCGGAGAGCGCAACCCTACCGGCGGCTCTCCTGCCGGTCCCGGACGCCCTGTCCCGTCGGGGCGCCCGACCCGCACGGAGCACGGAGTCGCGGTAGCCGGTCCCCCGGGCTGTCCCGCGCGGCCGCTCGGGTGGGCAGCGGCGGAAACGACAGCGGGCCGGACACCCGAGGGTGCCCGGCCCGCTGACCGGCGGCTGCGCCGCGCTCGTGCGTCCTACTGGGCCAGCTTCTTGGCGTTGGCCTCGACGTCCTCGATGCCGCCGCAGAGGAAGAACGCCTGCTCGGGGATGTGGTCGAACTCGCCCTGCGTGAGCTGCTTGAACGACGCCACCGTCTCGTCGAGCGGCACGAACCGGCCGGGCTGGCCGGTGAACGCCTCGGCGACGAAGAACGGCTGCGACAGGAAGCGCTGGACGCGGCGGGCCCGGTTGACCAGCACCTTGTCGTCCTCGGACAGCTCGTCGATGCCGAGGATGGCGATGATGTCCTGCAGGTCCTTGTACCGCTGCAGGATGCGCTGCACCTCGCGGGCGACCGCGTAGTGCTCCTCGCCGAGGTAGCGGGCGTCCAGGATCCGGCTCGTGGAGTCGAGCGGGTCCACGGCCGGGTAGATGCCGAGCTCGGCGATGGAGCGCGAGAGCACCGTCGTGGCGTCGAGGTGGGTGAACGTGGTGTGCGGCGCCGGGTCGGTGATGTCGTCCGCCGGCACGTAGATCGCCTGCAGCGAGGTGATCGAGTGACCGCGGGTCGAGGTGATGCGCTCCTGCAGCACGCCCATCTCGTCCGCGAGCGTCGGCTGGTAGCCCACCGCGCTGGGCATGCGCCCCAGCAGCGTCGACACCTCGGAGCCGGCCTGGGTGAACCGGAAGATGTTGTCGATGAAGAGCAGGACGTCCTGGTTCTGCACGTCGCGGAAGTACTCCGCCATCGTCAGCGCCGACAGGGCGACGCGCAGGCGCGTCCCGGGCGGCTCGTCCATCTGACCGAACACCAGCGCGGTGTCGTTGATGACGCCGGACTCCGTCATCTCGCCGAAGAGGTCGTTGCCCTCGCGGGTGCGCTCCCCCACGCCGGCGAACACCGACACACCGCCGAACTCCTTGGCGACGCGGCGGATCATCTCCTGGATCAAGACCGTCTTGCCGACGCCCGCGCCGCCGAACAGGCCGATCTTCCCGCCGCGCACGTACGGCGCGAGGAGGTCGACGACCTTGATGCCGGTGACGAACAGCTCGGTTCTGCTCTCGAGCTGGTCGAAGGGCGGCGACGGCCGGTGGATCGGCCAGTACGTCTCCGCGTCGACCGAGGCCACGTCCATGGGCTGACCCAGGGCGTTGAACACGTGGCCCTTGGTCGCGTCGCCCACCGGCACGGAGATCGCAGCGCCGGTGTCGCGCACCGGCGCACCGCGGGTGAGGCCGTCGGTCGGCTGCATGGAGATCGCGCGCACCATGTTGTCGCCGATGTGCTGCGCCGCCTCGAGCGTGAGCACGACCGTCTGACCGCCGAGCACGCGCTCGACGTGCAGCGCGTTGTAGATCTCCGGCATCTCGTCCGGCGGGAACTCGACGTCGACGACGGGGCCGATGACGCGGGCGACCCGCCCGGTGCCGCCGGTGGACACCCGGCCCGAGGGGTTCTGGGCGGTGACGGTCACGAGCTGCCTCTTCTCCTGGGGTTCGTACGGGTCGGTGCGGTCACGCGTCTTCGAGCGCCGCCGCTCCGCCCACGATCTCGCTGATCTCCTGGGTGATCTCGGCCTGCCGGGCCGAGTTCGCCGCTCGCGTGAGCGACTTGATGAGGTCGTCCGCGTTGTCGGTCGCGGACTTCATGGCGCGGCGCCGCGAGGCCGACTCCGACGCCGCGCTCTCCAGCAGCGCGGCGTAGACCCGGGTCTCCACGTAGCGCGGCAGCAGCGAGTCGAGCAGGGCCTCGGGCGAGGGCTCGAACTCGTACAGCGGCAGTGGGCCGCCCGGCGGCGGCGCGTCGGTCTCCTCGACCACCATGGGCAGCACGCGGTTGGCCACCGGGCGCTGCGTGAGGGCCGAGACGAACTGCGTGTGCACGACGTGGATCTCGTCGACGCCGCCGTCCGCCGTGTCGCGGACGAACGCCTCGATGAGCGCGTCCGCGACCTCCTTGGCGTCCGCGTACGACGGCTGCTCGGAGAACCCGGTCCAGCTGCGCTCGACGGGCCGCCCGCGGAACCGGAAGAAGCTGTTCGCCTTGCGACCGATGACGTAGTTGAGGGACTGCTTGCCCTCACGCCGCAGCGTCTCCTCGAGCGCCGCCGCCTGCTTGAACGCGTTCGCGTTGTAGCCGCCCGCCAGGCCGCGGTCGCTCGAGATGACGAGGACCGCGGCCCGGGTCGGGTCGGGCTTCTCCGACACCAGCGGGTGGTCGATGGTCGACTGCGACGCCAGGGCCGAGATGACCCGGGTGATCTGCCGGGCGTACGGCTGCGAGGCGTTCACCCGCTGCTGCGCCTTGACGATGCGCGACGCGGCGATGAGCTCCATCGCCCGGGTGATCTTCTTCGTCGACTGCACCGACCGGATGCGGCGTCGGTAGGCGCGGAGCTGACCGGCCACCCGCTCAGCCGTTCGCCGGCGTGGCGCCGTGGTTGCCCGCCACGCCCGCCTGACCACCCGCCACGCCCGGCTGACCACCGGCCACGCGCGTCGAGCCGCCGGTCGGCCCGCCGGCCGCGCCCCCACCCTGGTTGTAGCGGTGGATGGTCTCCTGGCCCTCGCCCTCGAGCGGCTCGGCCGGCGGCGCGGGCGGCGGCGCGCTGCCGTCGCTCGGGCTGAACTGGCGCTTGAACTCCTCGACCGCGCGCTTCACCTCGCTCACCGTCGCGTCGTCGAGCTTGCCGGTCTGCGTGATCGCGTCGTAGACCCCGCGGTGGCGGCGCCCGACGAAGTCGAGCAGCTCGGACTCGAAGCGGCGGACGTCGGCGACGGGGATGTCATCGAGGTAGCCGTTGGTGCCGGCCCAGATCGAGACGACCTGCTGCTCCGCTGGGAACGGCGTGTACTGCGACTGCTTGAGCAGCTCCACCAGGCGCGCGCCGCGCTCGAGCTGCGCCTTGGACGCCTTGTCGAGGTCGGAGCCGAAGGCGGCGAACGCCTCCAGCTCGCGGTACTGCGCGAGATCCAGGCGCAGACGACCGGACACCGACTTCATGGCCTTGATCTGCGCGGCTCCACCGACACGGGACACCGAGATGCCCACGTTGATAGCGGGACGGACACCGGAGTTGAACAGGTCCGTCTCGAGGAAGATCTGGCCGTCAGTGATCGAGATGACGTTGGTCGGAATGAACGCCGAGACGTCGTTGCCCTTGGTCTCGATGAGCGGCAGGCCGGTCATCGAGCCCCCGCCGAGCTCGTCGGAGAGCTTCGCGCAGCGCTCCAGCAGCCGGGAGTGCAGGTAGAAGACGTCACCCGGGTAGGCCTCGCGGCCCGGCGGGCGGCGCAGCAGCAGCGAGATCGCGCGGTAGGCGTCGGCCTGCTTCGACAGGTCGTCGAACACGATCAGCGCGTGCTGGCCGTTGTACATCCAGTGCTGGCCGATGCTCGAGCCGGTGTAGGGCGCGAGGTACTTGAAGCCGGCCGGCTGCGACGCGGGCGCCGCCACGACCGTCGTGTACTCCATGGCACCGGCGTCCTGCAGCCGACCCACGATCTCCGCGATGGTCGAGCCCTTCTGCCCGACGGCCACGTAGATGCACTTGACCTGCTTCTTCGGGTCTCCGGTCGCCCAGTTCAACCGCTGGTTGATGATGGCGTCCAGCGCGACGGCGCTCTTGCCGGTCTGCCGGTCGCCGATGATCAGCTGACGCTGGCCGCGACCGATGGCGGTCATCGCGTCGACCGCCTTGATGCCGGTCTGCAGCGGCTCGCTCACCGGCTGACGCTGCACGACGGTCGGCGCCTGCAGCTCGAGGATGCGGCGGCCCTCGGCGACGATGGCGCCCTTCCCGTCGAGCGGCTGACCGAGCGGGTCGACGACGCGGCCGAGGAAGCCGTCGCCGACGGGCACGGAGAGGATCTCGCCGGTGCGGTGGACCGCCTGGCCCTCCTCGATGGCGCTCGGGTCGCCGAGGATGACGCAGCCGACCTCGCGGGCGTCGAGGTTCAGCGCGAGCCCGAGCACGCCGCCCTCGAACCGCAGCAGCTCGTTGGCCATCGTCGAGTAGAGGCCCTCGACGCGGGCGATGCCGTCGCCGACCTCGGTGACGGTGCCGACCTCCTCGCGGGTCGTCTCCGCCGTGTACGACGTGACGTACTGCTCGATCGCCGCCCGGACGTCCTCCGGCCGGATGCTGAGCTCCGTCATCTCTTCCCTGCTCTCTCCGTCTGCGTCTGCTGGGATCTGTACCTAGTGTGCGGCGTGTCCGGAACGGGCGACCTGCCGACCCGTGACCGGGCGGAGGTCGACCGTCAGGCCATGCCCAGGCGGCGCCGGGCGTCGCCGAGCCGCCGGGCCACCGTGCCGTCGATCACCTCGTCGCCGACCCGCACCTGCATGCCGCCCAGCACGCGCTCGTCGACGTCGAACTGCAGCGCGACCGCGCGGCCGTACAGCCGCTCGAGCGCCGCGGACAGCCGCTGCGCCTGCTGCTCGTCCAGCGGGCGGGCCACGCGCACCCGCGCGACGAGCCGCTGCCGCCGGGCCGCGGCCAGGCGGGACAGCTCCTCGAGCGAGGACTCCAGCGAGCGACCGCGCGGCCGGGTGACGACCACGTCGACCAGCCGGAGCGTGGCCGGCTGTGCCCGTCCCTGCAGCAGGCTGCTCACGAGCGCGGTCCTGCGCTCGCGCGGCAGACCCGGGTCGGTGAGCGCGGCCCGCAGCTGCGGCTCGCGCTCCAGCAGGCGCGCGAAGCGGAACAGCTCGTCCTCGACGTCGTCGAGCACGCCGTCCGCGTCGGCCGCGGCGAGCGCGGCCTGCGCGGCGAGCGTCTCGACCGCCTCGCGCAGATCGGCCGGGCTGTGCCAGCGCGACGCCACCAGCTCGCGGACCACGTCCACCGGCAACGAGCTCAGCTGGCGCCCGAGCAGGCCGTCGACGAGGCGTCGGCGGGCGGCGGGCGAGCTCGCCGGGTCGGTGAAGGCGCGGCGCAGGGACGGCTCGCGGTCGAGGAGCCCGGCGACGGCGTACAGGCCCTCGCTGACCTCACCGGCAGTCGCGGCCCCCTGCGGAGCGACCTGCTCCTCGAAGCGGGCGAGTGCGCTGCGCAGCGACTCGCGACTGGCGCCCTCCATCAGCCCCTCGTCCCGGCCGGCTGCGCCCGCTCGAGGTCGGACAAGTAGCGGTCGACCGTGCCGCGCTGCCGGGCGTCGTCCTGCAGCGACTCACCGACGATGCGGCTCGCCAGATCGACGGCCAGCGTGCCGACCTCGCGACGCAGCTCGGCCAGCGCGGTCGCCCGCTCGTTGGCGATCTGCGCCTGCCCGGCCTCGAGGATGCGCTGCGCCTCGGTCCGGGCCTCGACCCGGGCCTCCTCGACGATCTCGGCCCGCTGCGACTGGGCCTCGGTGCGGATGCGGGCGGCCTCCTCGCGGGCCTGCGCGAGCTGCTGCTGGTACTGCGCCAGCAGCCGCTGCGCCTCGGCCCGGTCGCGCTCGGCCTGGGCGATCGCGCCCTGGATCGCCTGCGTGCGGTCCGCGAACGTGCGCTCGAAGACCGGGAACACCTTCGCGCGCAGGAACAGGAACAGCAGGGTGAAGGCGACCAGTCCGACGATGAGCTCGGACAGGTGCGGCAGGAGCGGACTCGGCTCGCCCTCCGCTGACGCGGCCAGCAGCAGTGCGGCCCCCGTGGTCGTGAGAGCCACGGCTAGAGCGCGAAGGCGAGGCCGATGCCGATGATGGCGAGAGCCTCGGCGAGGGCGAAGCCGAGGATGGCGATGCTCTGCAGCACGCCGCGGGCCTCCGGCTGGCGGGCAACGCCGCTGATGTACGCGGCGAAGATGAGGCCGATGCCGACGCCCGGGCCGATGGCCGCCAGGCCGTAGCCGACCATGTTGAGGTTGCCTTCCATTACGTGTCCTCTCCGAGGGAGCGTGCGTCGGTGGGTGCGGAGCGGGAGCTCCGCAGGTTCAGGAGACGTGCGGGAGGGGCTCAGTGCTCCTCGAGCAGGGCGCCGCCGATGTAGAGGGCCGACAGCAGCGTGAAGACGTACGCCTGCAGCAGCTGCACGAAGCCCTCGAAGAACGTCAGGACGAGGCTGCCCAGCAGCGCGACGCTGCCGGCGAGGATCCCGACGAGACCGCCGTACTCGAAGACGAGGTACTCGCCGCCGAGCACGAACAGCAGCAGCACCAGGTGACCGGCGAACATGTTGAACGTCAGTCGCAGCGTCAGCGTCAGCGGCCGGATGATCACCGTCGAGACGAACTCGATCGGGGCGAGCAGGAAGTACACCGGCAGCGGGATGCCCGGCGGGAACATCATCGCCTTGAAGTAGCGCCCGAGGCCCATCCTCCGGATGCCGATGTAGTTGAAGATCGCGCAGGAGATGACCGCCAGGAACAGCGGGATGGCGATCTTCGACGTCGCGGGGAACTGCAGCACGGGCACGATGCCCGAGATGTTCAGGGCGGCGATGAAGAAGAACAGCGTCGCGAGGTACGGGACGTAGCGCAGGCCGTCGTGGCCGATGGAGTCGAGCGCGATGCTGTTGCGCACGAAGCCGTACGCCGACTCCCCCGCGAACTGCATCCTGCCCGGGACGCGGGCCGCCCGGCGCGACGCCAGGTAGAAGAAGACGGCGACGACGAGCGAGCCCAGCACGACGACGAGCATGGGCTTGGTGAAGAAGGTGCCCTCGCCGAACAGCGGCGGGAACTCGAAGTCGCGGGGTCCGGGGCTCTGGAAGCCGGGGCCCTCGGCGGCGAGCGGTGTCACGAGTTGCCCTTCCTCTTGCTGCTGCTCCCGGGCGGGCCGGGGCTGCCGTCCGGGTCACCGTATCGGAGCCACACCAGGTACAGACCACCGGCCATGCCGACGAGCAGGCCGACGAGTCGCGGCCAGGCCGCATCGAGCCACGCGGCCACGAGGAACCCGACCCCGCCCCAGACCAGGACCCCGCTGACGATGAGGCCGAAGGCGTTCCACGCGTCGGCCTGGGTCTTGCGCCGGAAACGGTCGTCGCCCGACCCGCCCGGCTCCCGGTCGTGACCGGGCTCCGGTCTGGGGTCCGTCGGCATGATCCGGGCATACTAGTGCGCGTCCTCACGGCGGAGCAGGAGCACCACGAGCGCGGTCGTCCACGCCAGCGCGCAGGCCACGACGGTGCCCCCCACGACCCGTGGCACCACGACACCGGCCCGGGCGGCGAGACGCAGCGCCACCGCGGCCAGCAGGACCCGCAGGGCGTAGTTGGTGAGCAGGACGAGCAGCGCCGCGGCGCGCCCCGTGCTCCCCGCGGCGATCAGCGGTACGCGGCCGGACCAGAAGAACAGCACGACGACGCCCGCGGCCAGCAGCGCCGACACCAGTCCGGGCCGACCCAGCCGTGACGCGGCGGCCAGGCCGCAGGCCAGCCCGACCAGCAGCGTGACCAGCGCGGGCCACGGCAGCCGCGACCACCGCTGTCCGGTGGCGGCCGGACTCCCCGGTCGCGGGCCGCTCACCGGCGGACGCTCGTGCGCCGCTGCTCGTCCCCGGCCGCTCGTCCCCCAGTGCTCAGCACGGGCAGGTCATCCCCGGCCCAGCCGGGCGCGCAGTCGGGGGAGCCGGCCGGCGGCCAGGCCGAGCAGCGCGAGCGCGCCGACGGCCGACAGCACGCGCAGCGGCCCGCGGCTCACCGACGCCGCGACGCCGCCGAACGCCAGCAGCGCGGTCCAGAAGTACATGATCAGAACGGCGCCGCGGTGGCTGTGCCCGATCTCGATGAGCCGGTGGTGCAGGTGCGCCTTGTCGGGCGCGAAGGGCGAGCGGCCCGACCGCGTGCGGCGCACCACCGCCAGCAGCAGGTCGACGAAGGGCACGGCGAGCACGGCCAGCGGCAGCAGCAGCACGAGGAGGGCGGGGAACGCCGTGGAGGGCGGTAGCGTGGAGTAGTTGAACTGGCCGGTGAGGCTGGTGACCGACGCGGCGAGCATGAGACCGATGAGCATCGAGCCGCTGTCGCCCATGAAGACGCGGGCCGGGCTGAAGTTGTGCGGGAGGAAGCCGAGGCAGGCGCCGGCGAGCACGGCGGCGATGAGCGTCGGCGAGCTGATCCGCTCGAGCGCGACGCCGCCGGTGACGAGGCCCGTGGACAGCGAGTACGAGAACGCGAAGAAGGCGAGCGCCGCGATCGCGCCGACGCCGGCCGCGAGGCCGTCGAGGCCGTCGACGAAGTTGATGGCGTTCACGGTGACCAGTGCCAGCAGGACGGTGAGCGGGACGCCCTCGGGCCCGAGTGACGTCGCCCCGATCCCGGGCAGGCTGAGGGTGAGCACCTGCAGCCCGAGCAGGACCATCACGCCGGCGGCGACGACCTGTCCGGCGAGCTTGGTCAGCGCGTCGAGACCCCACGTGTCGTCGACGAGCCCGAGCAGGACGATCACTCCGCCGGCCACCAGGACGGCCTGCACGTCGGAGTAGCGGAACACGCGTTCCAGGTGGGGCAGCGAGTGCGCGACGAGGAACGCCGCGACCACCCCCGCGTACATCGCCAGACCGCCGAGGCGGGGCGTGACGACGACGTGCACGTCACGGTCGCGCGGGACGGCCACGGCGCCGATGCGCACGGCCAGCCGACGCGCGGCCGGGGTGAGCAGGTAGGTGACGACGGCGGCGACGAGCAGGACGTAGGCGTACTCCCGCACGCCGGTCGGCCTGCCTAGCCCTGGGAGTAGGCGGGGTGCGCCTCGACCAGCGCGGCGACCCCGGCGCGCACCTCGGCTGCGACGCTGCCGTCCTCGTCGCGCACGGCCCGGGCAATGAGGCCGGCGATCTCCTGCATCTCGCCCTCCCCCATGCCCTGCGTGGTGACGCTCGGGGTGCCGACGCGGATGCCGCTCGCCACCGAGGGCGGCTGCGGGTCGTACGGCACGGCGTTCTTGTTGAGCACGATGCCGGCCCGGTCGCAGCGCTGCTCGGCCTGCGCACCCGTGATGCCGATGCCGCGCAGGTCGAGCAGGGCGAGGTGGGTGTCGGTGCCGCCGGTCACCGGCCGCATGCCCTCGGCCGACAGCGCGTTGGTCAGCGCCTGCGCGTTGGCGACCACCGAGCGCGTGTAGGCGGCGTACTCGGGCGTGCTCGCCTCCTTGAGCGCCACCGCCTTGGCCGCCACGGCGTGCATGAGCGGCCCGCCCTGCATCATCGGGAACACCGCCTTGTCCAGCGCCGCGGCGTGCTCGGCTCGGCAGACGAGCATCCCGCCGCGGGGGCCGCGCAGGACCTTGTGCGTGGTGAACGTGACGACGTCGGCGTACGGCACCGGGCTCGGGATCGCGCCGCCCGCGACGAGGCCGATGAAGTGCGCCGCGTCGACGAGGAACACCGCGCCGACCTCGTCGGCGACCTCGCGGAACGCGGCGAAGTCGATGGTGCGCGGGATCGCCGAGCCGCCCGCGATGATGAGCTTCGGCCGGTGCTCGCGGGCGAGGTCGCGCACCTGGTCGTAGTCGATGTGCTCCGTGTCGGGCGCGACGCCGTAGTGCACGGCGTTGAACCACTTGCCGCTGAAGCTGACCTTGCTGCCGTGGGTGAGGTGGCCGCCGTGCGGCAGCGACATCGCGAGCACGGTGTCGCCCGGCCTGCAGAACGCGCCGTACACCGCCTGGTTGGCGCTGGCGCCCGAGTGGGGCTGCAGGTTGGCGTGCTCGGCGCCGAACAGCGCCTTCGCCCGGGCGATGCCGATCTCCTCGGCGACGTCGACGACGTCGCAGCCGCCGTAGTAGCGCCGGCCCGGATAGCCCTCGGCGTACTTGTTGGACAGCGTCGAGCCGAGCGCGGCGAGGACCGCGGGCGAGGTGAAGTTCTCGCTGGCGATGAGCTGCAGGCCGCGGCGCAGGCGGGACAGCTCGTCCAGCACCACGCCCGCGATCTCCGGGTCCTGCTGCTCGAGCGCCGAGAAGTCCGGTCCCCAGAACGTCATGCGCGGTGCTCCCTGCAGGCGTGGACGGCTCCGCGAGTCTACGGGCGCGACCAGGGACCGGCGCGCGGTCGAGCGGCGCACCGGGGTCGGCGCGCCCGGGCGTCAGGACGGCTGCGCCGGACCGGCTGCGTCAGGACGAGGAGGGGGGCAGGTCGGGCAGCAGCGCGCGCAGGTCGGCCTCCGGCACCGCGCCGGCGCGCAGCAGCCGGGGCCGCTCACCGGTCAGGTCGACGATCGTCGAGGCGCCGCTGCCGCCCACGGTGCCGCCGTCGAGGTAGACCTCGACCGCGGTCCCCAGCTGGCGGGCCGCCTCGGCCGCGTCGAGCGCCGCGGGCAGCCCGGTGCGGTTGGCGCTGCTCACGGCCAGCGGGCCGGTGGCGCGCAGCACGTCGATCGCGACGGGATGCTCCGGCATGCGCACCGCGACCGTGCCGCGCGTCTCGCCCAGGTCCCACCGCAGCGACGGCGCGCTGCGCACCACCAGGGTGAGCCCGCCGGGCCAGAACGCCTCGACGAGCGCGCGCATGGTCGAGGTGACGTCCTCGGCCAGGCCGTCGAGCGTCTGGCGGGCGCCGACCAGCACCGGGACGGGCATGTCGCGGCCGCGCCCCTTCGCCTCGAGCAGCGCCGCGACGGCGGAGGGGCGGAAGGCGTCGGCCGCGATCCCGTACACCGTGTCGGTGGGCAGGACCACGAGCTCGCCCCGGCGCAGGGCTGCGACGGCGGCATCGACGCCGGGCTGCGCGTTGTGCCCCTCGCGGACGTCGTAGGTGGTGGTCACGCCTCGGCACCTGTCCGCCACGCCACGACAAAGCGGTCGCGCCCGGTCGCGTCCTGCTCGTCCCGGACGTCCCGCCAGCAGCCCGCCGCCGCGAACACCGCGGGAGCGCTGCGCCCCTGCCGGTCGGAGTGCTCGACGACGACGACCCCGCCGGGGCGGAGGAGCCGGCGGGCGGTGCGCTCGACGACGCGCACGAGGTCCAGCCCGTCCGGCCCGCCCCACAGGGCGACCGCCGGGTCGTGCGCGAGCACCTCGGGGTCGGGGACGTGCCGCTCGGCCGTCGCGACGTACGGCGGGTTGCTGATCACCAGGTCGACCCGGCCGTCCAGGTCGGGCAGCGCGGTCGCCGCGTCGCCCAGGTGCAGCGCCACCGATGTGTCGCCGGCCGCGGCGCGGGCCGCGGCGTTGCGGCGCGTCCAGGCCATCGCCGCGGGATCGATCTCGACGGCGTGCACAGCGGCGTCGGGACGTTCCTGCGCGAGCGCGAGCGCCACCGCGCCGGACCCGCTGCACAGGTCGACGCAGAGCGGAGCTGGGACGTCGCGCAGCGCGTCGAGCGCGGCCTGCACGACGACCTCGGTCTCGGGCCGCGGCACGAAGACGCCCGGCCCCACCTCGAGCTCGAGCCAGCGGAAGCCGACCCGGCCGACGAGGTGCTGCAGCGGCACCCGCGCGGCCCGGCGCTCGACCAGGTCGGTGAACACCTGGTGCGCCTCGCCCAGCTCGTCGACGAGGACGAGGTCACCGGGCCGGTGCAGCCCCAGGGCGTGGACGGCGAGCGCGCGCGCGTCGTACGAGGCGGAGGGCACGCCCGCGGAGGCGAGGCGGGTCGAGGCCGCGCGCAAGGAGGCCTGGAGCGGGGTCACGGCTCCCCCCGCAGCTGCGCGGCGTGCTCGGCGTCCACCAGCGACTGGATGACGGGGTCGAGGTCGCCGTCCAGGACCGACTGCAGGTTGTTGGCCTTGTAGCCGCTGCGGTGGTCGGCCACCCGGTTGTCCGGGAAGTTGTACGTGCGCACCTTCTCGCTGCGGTCCATGGTGCGGATCTGCGAGCCGCGGGCGGCGGCGTCCTCGGCCGCCCGCTCCTCGACCGCGAGCGCGAGCAGGCGGCTGCGCAGGACGCGCATCGCGGCCTCGCGGTTCTGCAGCTGGCTCTTCTCGTTCTGCATGCTGACGGTCACGCCGGTGGGCAGGTGCGTGATCCGCACCGCCGAGTCGGTCGTGTTGACGCTCTGCCCGCCGGGGCCGCTCGAGCGGTAGACGTCGATCCGCAGGTCGTTGGGGTCGATCTGCACGTCCACCTCCTCCGCCTCGGGCAGCACGAGCACGCCCGCGGCCGAGGTGTGGATGCGGCCCTGCGACTCCGTGACGGGCACGCGCTGCACGCGGTGCACTCCGCCCTCGTACTTCAGCCGGCCGTAGACGGGGTCGGCGGGGTCGCGGCTGCGCACCGCGAGCTGGATGTCCTTGTAGCCACCGAGCTCACCCTCGGTCGCTCCGACGAGCTCGGTCCTCCAGCCGCGTCGCTCCGCGTACCGGGTGTACATGCGGACGAGGTCGCCGGCGAACAGCGCCGCCTCGTCGCCGCCCTCGCCGCCCTTGACCTCGAGCAGCACGTCCTTGGCGTCGGCGGGGTCGCGCGGCACGAGGAGGTCGCGGATGCGCGCGTCGAGCTCGGCGAGGCGCTCCTCCATCTCGGCGACCTCCCGGGCGAGGTCCGGGTCCTCGTCCGCGAGCTCACGGGCCACCGCGAGGTCGCCCCGCAGCGCGTCCCGCTCACGAGCAGCGGCGACGACGGGGCCGATCTCGGCGTAGCGCCGGCCCAGCTCCCGGGCCACCGCCTGGTCGGCGTGCACGGACGGCTCGGCGAGGCGCTGCTCGAGGTCCGCGTGCTCGGCGAGGAGGTCGTCGAGCGGGTCGGCCATCTGTTCCTCCGGATCGGGCGGGGCACCGGGCCGATCCGTGGCGGCGGTCGGCGCGGTCCGGACACGCGACGGCGCCCGGAGCCGGACGGGTGGTCCGGACCGGGCGCCGCGCGTGCTGCGTCGGGCGGTCGTGCGCGGGCGGAGGGTGCTCCCCCGCGCCGGGGACTAGCGCCCGGCGCGCTTGCCGAAGCGCTGCTCGAAGCGCGCGACCCGGCCGCCGGTGTCGAGGATCTTCTGCTTGCCCGTGTAGAAGGGGTGGCAGGCCGCACACACCTCGGCGCGGATCTCGCCGCCCCGGGTGCTGCGGGTGGTGAACGTGTTGCCGCACGTGCAGGACACCGTCGTGTCCGCGTACGTCGGGTGGGTGTCGGCCTTCACGGCGTACCTCTCGGTCGGGGTGAGCCGCCGGGTCGGCCTCTGCGGGGCCGGGAACCGGTGCTCGGCGGGGACCAGTGTGCCAGCAGGCGCACCGACGGGATCAACGCCGGCCCGCGCGCGGCCCTTCCCGGAGGCACCGCGCGCGGGACGCGCTACCGGTCGTCGCGCTCGGCGTTGACCGTCGTCTTCTGGATCTGCATGAGGAACTCGACGTTGGTGCGCGTCGCGCGCATCTTGTCGAGCAGCAGCTCCAGCGCGGCCGAGGTGTCGAGCGCGTGCAGCACCCGGCGCAGCTGCAGCACGATCCGCAGCTCCTCCGGCGCGAGGAGGATCTCCTCCTTGCGGGTGCCCGACGCATCGATGTCGATGGCCGGGAAGATGCGCTTGTCCGCGAGCCTGCGGTCGAGCTTGAGCTCGGCGTTGCCGGTGCCCTTGAACTCCTCGAAGATCACCGTGTCCATCGCGGACCCCGTCTCGACGAGGGCGGTCGCGAAGATGGTCAGCGATCCGCCGTTCTCGATGTTGCGGGCGGCGCCGAGGAACCGCTTCGGCGGGTAGAGGGCCGCGGAGTCGACACCGCCGGTGAGGATGCGGCCGCTCGCCGGTGCGCCGAGGTTGTACGCCCGGCCCAGGCGCGTGATCGAGTCGAGCAGGACGACCACGTCGTGACCGAGCTCGACGAGGCGCTTCGCACGCTCGATGGACAGCTCGGCGACGGTGATGTGGTCCTGCGGCGGCCGGTCGAAGGTCGAGGCGATGACCTCGCCCTTCACCGAGCGCTGCATGTCGGTGACCTCCTCCGGCCGCTCGTCGACGAGGACGACCATGAGGTGGCACTCGGGGTTGTTGTGCGTGATCGCGTTGGCGATCGCCTGCATGACCATCGTCTTGCCGGCCTTCGGCGGGCTGACGATGAGCGCGCGCTGCCCCTTGCCGATCGGCACGACGAGGTCGATCACCCGTGTGGTGAGGATGTTCGACTCGGTCTCCAGCCGCAGGCGCTCCTGCGGGTAGAGCGGCGTGAGCTTGGTGAAGTCGGCGCGCTTTCTCGCCTCCTCCGGGTCCATGCCGTTGACCGTGTCCAGCCGGACCAGCGCGTTGAACTTGTCCTTGCGCTGCTCGCCCTCGCGCGGCTGGCGCACCGCCCCGGTGACCGCGTCGCCGCGGCGCAGCCCGTACCTGCGGACCTGCTGCAGGCTGACGTAGACGTCGTTCGGGCCGGTGAGGTAACCGGTGGTCCGGACGAAGCCGTAGTTGTCGAGGATGTCCAGGATCCCGCCGATCGGGACGAGGACGTCGTCCTCGTTGACCACGGGCTCGGCCTCGGCACCGGCGAACCGCTCGGGACCGCGCCCGCGGCGCCGGCCCCGCTCCCGGAACCGCCCCCGGCGACCGTCCTCGTCGTCGTCGCGCCGCGGCCCGCCGTCCCGGTCCTGGGTCTGCCGCTCCGGGGTCTGGCGGTCCGGGGTCTGGCGGTCCGGGGTCTGGCGGTCCGGGGTCTGGCGGTCCTGCTGCTGCCGGCCCTGGGC
>JALYNK010000003.1:0-11546 GCA_030773235.1 Actinomycetota bacterium
CGCGGTCGAGCCGGGCCCGGAACAGCGCGCGGTTCGGCAGCCCGGTGAGGGGGTCGTGCTCGGCCGCGTACCGCAGCTCGCGCTCGAGCAGCAGGCGGTCCGTGACGTCGGCGTACACGCCGAGATAGCCGGTGATGCGGTCGGCGCCGTCCCGCAGCGCGCGGGACGACAGGGAGACGTCCACCTCGGACCCGTCCTTGCGGCGCCGGCGCAGCTCCTCGCGGCTGGTGCCGTCGCCGTCGGCCGCTGCCGCGAGGCGCGCGGCGTGCTCCGCGACGTCGACCACCGGGTTGGGCCGGCCCAGCACCTCCTCGCTGGTCCAGCCGAAGGTGCGCTCGGCGGCCGGGTTCCACACCCGGACCAGACCGTCCGCGTCGAGCTCGACGATCGCGACCGGCGCCTCGGCGACGAGGGTGGTGAGGCGGGCGAGCAGTGCCGCCTGCTCGGCGTCGCGGCGGACGACCTGGGTGTGCAGCCGCGCGTTCTCGATGGCGATCGACGCCTGCGCCGCGTACATCTCGAGCAGCTCGAGCTGATGAGCGTCCGGACGGCGGCCGTCGCGCGGGAGGTCCACGCTGAGATAGCCGAGGACGCCGGACCGGCGGGACCACAGCGTCGCGAGCACGGCGTCGAGCGGGTGCCACGCGTCCGGATCGCCGTCGGCGACCGCCGCGGCCTCCGGGATCCACGTGGGCACGTCGTCGGCGTCCAGCACGCGCCGGTAGTCGACGAGCACGCCGCCGACCGGGGAGCAGCGGCCGACCCAGCGCTCCCACTCGTCGGTCGCCCCCCGCTGGCCCAGCAGCGCCGCCCGGGCGTCGTCCGAACCCTCGACCGCGACGACCTCGACGGCGCCGTCCTGGACGAGGTTGACCACCGCCACCTCGAACCCCAGGCCGACGACGACGCCCTCGCAGACCGCCTGCAGGGTGCGCGGCAGGTCGAGGTCGGCGTTGATGCCGCGGACCAGCGCGTGCAGGCGCGCGAGCGCCTCCTCGCGCTGCTGTACGGGCGTCACTCGTGTCCTGTCGGGCGGGCGGAGCTCGGGATGAAGGCCCTCCAGGGTGACTGTCCGCGACCGCCCCGTCCATCTGGAGTCACGGTCCCAGGACGTCGGCTGGCCGACGCCCTACCGGACCCGGTGCATCCATCCGTGCGGGTCCGCGGCCCGGCCGTACTGCAGGTCCAGCAGCGCCGCGCGCAGGCGCATCGTGATCGGTCCCGGCTCGCCGGTGCCGACCGTCCACTCCGCCTGCCGGCTCTTGGCGCGGCCCACCGGCGCGACGACGGCCGCGGTGCCGCACGCGAACACCTCGGTGATCGAGCCGTCCTCGGCCCGCTTGCGCCACTCGTCGGCGGAGATGCGCCCCTCCTCCACCGGCAGCCCGAGCTCCGGAGCGAGCGTGAGCAGCGAGTCGCGCACGACGCCGGGCAGCAGCGTCCCGGTCAGCGCGGGCGTGAGCAGCCGGGCGCCGCCCGCGCCGTCGTCGAGGACGAAGAAGAGGTTCATCCCGCCCATCTCCTCGACCCAGCGGCGCTCCACCGCGTCGAGCCAGACGACCTGGTCGCACCCCTGCTCGGCCGCCGAGCGCTGCGCGAGCAGGCTGCCGGCGTAGTTGCCGGCGCACTTCGCCTCGCCGGTGCCGCCGGGCGCGGCGCGGACGTACTCGTCGGACAGCCACACGGTTACCGGCCGGACGGCGCCCGGGAAGAACGGCACGACGGGGAACGCGATGAGCAGGAACAGGTACTCGTCGGCGGGGCGCATGCCGACAGCGGCCTCGGTGGCGATGAGGAACGGCCGCAGGTAGAGGCTCTGCCCCTCGGCGTCAGGGACCCACGCCGCGTCGGCGCGCACGAGCTCGTCGACGGAGCGCAGGAACATCTCCTCGGGCAGCGCCGGCATGGCGAGCCGCGCCGCGCTGCGCACGAAGCGCCGCGCGTTCTCCTCGGGGCGGAACAGCGCCACGCCGCCGTCGGGCTGGCGGTACGCCTTGAGCCCCTCGAACACCGCCTGCCCGTAGTGGAACACCATCGCCGAGGGGTCGAGCGACAGCGGGGCGTACGGGGTGAGGCGCGCGTCGTGCCATCCGCGCTCGGCGGTGTAGCGGATCGCCACCATGTGGTCGGTGTGAACGCGCCCGAACCCGGGGTCGGCCATGAGCGCGGCCCGCTCCTGCGGGCTGCGCGGGGAGTCGGTGAGGACGACCTCGAACGCGTCCGTGACGGTCATGCCGCTCCTCCCGGGTGTGCGCTGCTGCACCCGACCGTAGCCCGGCCGGTGCGCCGCGCGGTGTCGTCCGGCGGCTCAGCCGAGCGCGGCCACCAGCGCGTCGCCGACCTCCGCCGTGGTGCGCGGGCGGCCACCGCGGGCGAGCAGGTCGGCCGCCACCGCCTGCTCGACCCGGGCCGCCTGCGCCGCGTGCCCCAGGTGGTCGAGCAGCAGCGCGACGGACAGCACGGTGGCCGTCGGGTCGGCCTTCTGCCGGCCGGCGATGTCGGGCGCGCTGCCGTGCACGGGCTCGAACATCGACGGGTTGCGCCGCGACACGTCGAGGTTGCCGCTCGCCGCGAGCCCGATCCCGCCGCAGATCGCCGCGCCGAGGTCGGTGACGATGTCGCCGAACAGGTTGTCGGTGACGATCACGTCGAAACGGCCCGGATCGGTCACGAAGAACATCGACGCCGCGTCCGCGTGCTGGTAGTCGACCGCGACGTCCGGGAACTCGGAGGCGACCTCGTCGGTCACCCGGCGCCACAGCCCGCCCGCGTGCACGAGCACGTTGGTCTTGTGGACGAGGGTGAGGTGCCCGCGCCGGGCCCGCGCCCGCGCGAACGCGTCGCGCACCACCCGCTCCACGCCGTACGCGGTGTTGACGCTGACCTCGGTGGCCACCTCGTGCGGGGTGCCGGTGCGCATGCTGCCGCCGTTGCCGACGTACGGCCCCTCGGTGCCCTCGCGCACCACCACCAGGTCGATCTCGGCGTCGCCCAGCGGACCGGCGACGCCCGGGTACAGCCGCACGGGCCGCAGGTTGACGTGGTGGTCGAGCGCGAAGCGCAGCCGCAGCAACAGCCCGCGCTCGAGCACGCCGGGCGGGACGGACGGGTCGCCGATCGCGCCGAGCAGGATCGCGTCGACGCCGCGGAGCTCTTCGAGCACGCTGTCGGGAAGCGTCTCCCCGGTGCGCGCGTACGCCCGCGACCCGAGGTCGTAGTCGACCGTCTCGACGTCCGGGAGCACGGCCCGCAGCACCTTGAGGCCCTCGACCACGACCTCGGGGCCGATGCCGTCGCCGCCGATGACCGCCAGCCGGGTGCTCACGGCGGGCGAGGCTAGCCGGGAGCAGCCGTCCCGGGCTCGGGACTGCCGGCGTGACCAGCCGTCCCGTCAGGCCCGGGCGCGGTTGACCGCGCTGACCAGCGCGGTGAGCGAGGAGGTGACGATGCTCGGCGCGATGCCGCAGCCCCACAGCACCCGGCCGTCGACCGCGACCTCGAGGTAGGAGGCCGCCTGCGCCTCGGCACCGGCGCCGGTGGCGTGCTCGGCGTAGTCGAGCACCCGGGCGTCCACGCCGAGCTCGGTGAGCGCGTTGACGAACGCCGCGATCGGCCCGTTGCCCGTACCGGAGATCCGCGACCGGGTGCCGTCGAGCTCCACGACCGCGTCGACGCGGTCCAGCTCGCCGGACGTCAGCGCGTGCTGCACGAGCCGCAGCGGCTGCGTGCGCTCGAGGTAGGTCTCGCGGAACATCTGCCAGATCAGCGCCTGGGACACCTCTCCGCCCTGCGCGTCGGCGACGTCCTGCACGACCCGGCTGAACTCGATCTGCATGCGCCGCGGCAGGTCGAGCGCGTGCTCGTTCTTCAGCACGTACGCCACGCCGCCCTTGCCGGACTGCGAGTTGACCCGGATGACCGCCTCGTAGGACCGGCCCACGTCCTTGGGGTCGATCGGGAGGTACGGCACCTCCCACGGGTGCTCCGACACCGGGACGCCGGCCGCGGCGGCGTCGCGCTCCAGCGCCTCCAGGCCCTTCTTGATCGCGTCCTGGTGCGAGCCGGAGAACGCGGTGTAGACGAGGTCGCCGCCGTAGGGGTGGCGCGGGTGGACCGGCAGCTGGTTGCAGTGCTCGACGGTGCGGCGGACCTCGTCGATGTCGGACAGGTCGACGCGCGGGTCGACGCCCTGGCTGAACAGGTTGAGCGCGAGCGTGACCAGGCAGACGTTGCCGGTGCGCTCGCCGTTGCCGAACAGGCACCCCTCCACCCGGTCGGCGCCGGCGAGCACGCCGAGCTCGGCGGCGGCGACCGCGGTGCCACGGTCGTTGTGCGGGTGGAGCGACAGCACCACCGCGTCGCGCCGGCTCAGAGTGCGGGAGAACCACTCGATCGAGTCGGCGTAGACGTTCGGCGTGCTCATCTCGACGGTCGCGGGCAGGTTGAGCACGACCGGGCGCTCGGAGGTCGGCTGCCAGACGTCGAGCACGGCTTCGCACACCTCGAGCGCGTAGTCGAGCTCGGTGCCGGTGTACGACTCGGGGCTGTACTGCCACCGCACCTCGGTCTCGGGGCCGAGCAGCTGCTCGCCGTACTTCACGCACCAGCGCGCGCCCTGCACGGCGATGTCCTTCACGCCCTCGCGGTCCAGCCCGAAGACGACGCGGCGCTGCAGGGTCGAGGTGGAGTTGTAGAGGTGCACCAGCGCCCGGCCGCGCAGGCCGACGAGCGACTGCACGGTGCGCTCGATGAGCTCCTCGCGGGCCTGGGTGAGGACCTGGATGGTCACGCCCTCGGGCACGAGGTCGCGCTCGACGAGCAGCCGCACGAAGTCGAAGTCGGTGGAGCTGGCTGCGGGAAAGCCGACCTCGATCTCGCGGTAGCCCATGTCGAGCAGCAGCGAGAACATCCGCAGCTTGCGCTCGGAGTCCATCGGGTCGATGAGGGCCTGGTTGCCGTCACGCAGGTCGACGCTGCACCACAGCGGGGCGCGGTCGAGAGTGCGGGCCGGCCAGGTGCGGTCGGGCAGGTCGACGGGCGGGAACGGCCGGTACCGGCCGAACGGCATGCGCCGGACGGCGGGGGCGGTCGGGCGGGACGGGACGGTCATGGGGCCGGGCTCTCCTGGAGGGCGGACGGGGCGGCCAGCACGAGAGCCCGCGGCGGGGAGCCGGCCTAGGAGAGGGCCCCGCCGCGGCAGGCGAGGAGCAGTCCCGCGCGCGTCACGGGCAGGAGCGTACGCGCTGCGCTGCCGTTCGAGCCCCGGCCGGCCGCCCAGGGAGGTCCGGGACGCGCCCGGGATCGCGGCCGGGAGCCGGGGGTAGGCGGGCGGCATGGCTCAGCGACCACACGGCGTCCCTCCGTCCGAGCTCGACGACGAGCGGCTGCGCCGGGAGGTGGAGCACCTGCACGAGACGCGGCACCGGACGCTGCTCACCGGCAGCGAGTCGGCGCTGCAGGCGCACACCGAGCGGATGCTGGCGCTCGAGGAGGAGTTCCTGCGCCGGTTCCCGGAGGACGGGGCGCCCGATCCGATGCGCACGCGCGCCGGGAGCCGGGAGAACGCCGGACAGGACGTCCCCGGCCGCGACCTGACCCGGCAGCCGGAGTAGCCCCCGGTCGGGCGGTCGCCCGGGTAGGAACGTCTGCTGCCGCCCGCGTCCGCGGGCCGGCGGGAGGGAGCCGTGACCGTCGTCGAGGAGCGCGCGCTGCCGCCGGACGGCACTCGGGCCGCCCGGCCCGGAGCCGCAGGCCCCGGCGTCCCGGCGCCGCGGCGCGCGGTCTGCCTGTACACGCCGTCCGCATACCCGTCGGGCATGGGCGGGCACATGCTGGAGCTCGCCGGCGAGTACGTCGCCGACGCGGACGTGTCGCTCCTCGCCTGGCCCACGGCGCCGGGGCAGCGCCTGCTGGACCGGGCCGCCGAGCTCGGCGCGCGCGCGGTGCCGCTCCCCCGTCCCCGCGACCCGCGGTTCGCCGATGCGGTCGGAGAGCACCTGTCGGCGCACCCGGCCGACGTCTTCCACGTGCACGTGGGCTTCGGGCGGGAGAACTTCGACGGAGCCCGGGCCGCCCGCCGGGCGGGCGTGCCCGTCGTCGTGCAGACGCAGCACCTGCCGTGGCTGCTGCGCGACACCCGCAAGCGGCGGCCGTACTTCTCCGGGCTGCGCGAGGTCGACCGGCTCATCGCGGTCTCCGAGGCGCAGCGGCGGACGTACGAGGACATCGGCGTGCCGCCGGAGCTGTTCACGACGGTGCCCAACGGGATCCGGCCGCGCGGTGCAGGTCCCGGGCGGGCGGCCGCGCGGGCCGCGCTGGGCCTCGACCCCGAGGCGCCCGTGGTGATGTCCGTCGGCCGGCTGGTCGCGATGAAGGGGCAGCGCCACCTCGTCGCCGCGGTGCCCGAGCTCGCGGCGCGCTTCTCCGGTCTGGCCGTCGTGGTGATCGGCGCCGGCCACGCGCGCGAGGGGCTGCGGGAGCAGGCCGCCGCGCTCGGCGTCGCCGACGCGGTCTGCCTGCCCGGTCACCGGGCCGACGCCCGGCAGCTGCTCGACGCCGCGGACGTCTTCGTGCTGCCGTCGCTCAAGGAGGGCATGCCGCTGGCGGTCCTCGAGGCCATGGACGCCGGCCTGCCGGTGGTCGCGACCCGCATCATCGGCACGTCGGAGGTGGTCGTGGACGGCGAGACGGGGCTCCTGGTCCCGCCCCGCGACCCCAGCGCGCTCGCCGCCGGGCTCGGGACGCTGCTGTCGGACCCGGCGCTGCGCGCGCGGTACGCCGCCGCCGGACAGCGGCGCTACCGCGAGCACTTCACCGCCGCGCGGATGGCGCGGGAGACCCGGGCGATCTACCAGCGGGCGCTGGCCGCCCCAGAGGGTGCCGCGTGAGCGCGCTGCGAGTGGCCGTCGTCGGCACCGGCTGGATCGCCGGCAAGCACCTGGCGGCGCTGACCGCGCAACCGGGTGTCGAGGTGGTCGCCGTCGCCGACGCGGTGCGCGAGCGCGCCGAGGAGGTCGCGGGCAGCGTCGGGGCGCGGGCGTACGACGACGGGCTCACGCTGCTCGCGGAGGAGGAGCTCGACGCGGTCTGGCTGTGCGTGCCGCCCTTCGCGCACGGGCCGCTCGAGCAGGCGGCCGTGTCGCGGTCGCTGCCGTTCTTCGTCGAGAAGCCCCTCGCGCTCGACCTGGACACCGCGGTCGAGGTGGCCGCCGGGGTGCGGGAGCGGGGGCTGCTCACTGCGGTGGGCTACCACTGGCGGCACCTGGACGTGGTCGAGCAGGCGCGCGCCGTGCTGCAGTCCGCGCCCGCGCCCGCGCAGCTGCTCAACGGCTTCTGGCTGGACCGCACCCCGCCGGCAGCCTGGTGGCGCCGCCGAGGCCGCTCCGGCGGGCAGGTGCTCGAGCAGACGACCCACGTGTTCGACCTCGCCCGGGTGCTCGTCGGCGAGGTCGACCAGGTGTTCGCAGTGGAGTCGGCGACCCCGCGGGCGGCGTTCCCCGACGCCGACGCGCCGACCGCCTCCGTGGCGACGCTGCACTTCACGTCCGGCGCGCTCGGGACCATCTCCTCCACCTGCGTGCTCGGCTGGCGCCACCGGGTCGGGGTGCACGTCCTCGCCGAGAGCACGGCGGTGGAGCTGGTGGAGCGCTCGCTCGTCGACCACGAGCTGCGCGTGGTCACGGGCGCGGGCGACACCGCGGTCACCACCTCGGACGAGGACCCGGTCGCGCGGGAGGACCGGGAGTTCCTCGCCGCCGTGCGCGGTGAGGTCGCGCAGGTGACGGCGCCGTACGAGGACGCGCTGCGCACGCACGCCCTGGCGTACGCCGCCGACCGCGCGGCCCGCGAGGGCGTGCCGGTGCGCCCGGCGGACCTGCTCCGGGCCTAACCGGCGAGGAACGTCTCGACCGCCGCCCGGAAGGCCTCCGGCTCGTCGACCCACGGGAAGTGCCCGGCGCGGGGCAGCACCACGGCCTGCGCGCCGGGGACGGACGCGACGACGCGGTGCACCGACGCGACGCCGGTGATCGCGTCGCGCTCCCCGCCCAGCACCAGGACCGGGCGAGGCAGCGCGGCCAGACCGGCGAGGACGTCGCGGACGTCGACCTCGGCGTCCATGCCGAACCCGGCCTCCGCCTGCGGGCTGCCCTGGCGGTCGGCCGACGCCGCGTGCTCCTGCGTCCGGGCGTCCCAGCGGCCGTAGAAGAACGGCCGGGTCCGGCGGACGAGGGCCTGCTGCTCCTCGGGCGGGGCACCGGCGGCCGCCGCCTGTGCCTCGGCCGCGTCGGCGTACCAGGGCTCGTCGGCCCGGCTCGCCCGGATGGCGTCGACGTCGCCCCGGTCGCCGCCCTGGAGGCGGTCGGACGGGGTGACGAGCACGAGCCGCCCGACCCGCTCGGGGTGCCGGGCCGCCCAGACCTGGGCGACGACGGCGCCCGCGCTGTGGCCGAGCACGTCCACGACGTCGAGGCCGAGGTGCGCGCGCAGCGCCTCGACGTCGTCGGCGAGCCGGTCGAACCGCAGCGACGCGGTGCCGGCCGGCATCCCGGAGCGCCCCGTGCCGCGGTTGTGGAGGAGCACCAGCGTGCGGGTGGCGGACAGTCCGGCGAGGTCCTCGAGGTACTCGGCGGCGCGCCCGGGACCACCGGGCACGCAGAGCAGGTGCGGACCGGCCCCCACGGTCTCGTACGAGAGGGCGGTGCCGTCGGGAGCAGCGAAGGTGCTCACGACAGGTCCAGCACGCGGGCGGAGAGCGCGCCGATGGCGGCGCTGATCCGCCCGACCACGGCCGGGGGCACGGCGCTGTCGACGGTGAGCACCATGAGCGCGGTGCCGCCCTGCGCGGTCCGGCTGACCTGCGCTCCGGCGATGTTGACGCCCGCCTCCCCGAGCGCCACGCCGATGGTGCCGACGACGCCGGGGCGGTCCTCGTACTCGAGCACCAGCAGGTGCGCGGCGGGCGCGATCTCGACGTCGAAGCCGTCGATCTCGGTGAGCTTCTCCTGCTGCCGCAGTCCGGTGAGGGTGCCGGCGACCGACACCTGCCGGCCGTCCGGCAGGACGCCGTGCACGCGGACGACGCTGCGGTACTCGGGGCTCTCGCGGTCGGTCGTCAGGGACGTCTCGACGCCGCGCTCGGCGGCCAGCGCGGGCGCGTTGACGAACGTCACCTGCTCCTCGACCACGTCGGTGAACACGCCCTTGAGCGCGGCGAGCTGCAGCACGCGCACGTCGTGCTCGGCGATCTCACCGCGGACCTCGACGTCGACCCGGCTCGGGGCGCCGCCGGCCAGCGCGTGGAAGACCCGCCCGAGCTTCTCGACGAGCGGCAGGGCCGGACGCACCTCCTCGACGACCGGGCCGCCGGACTGCACGTTGACCGCGTCCGGCACGAGCTCGCCCGCCAGCGCCAGCCGCACCGACCGGGCGACCGCGATCCCCGCCTTCTCCTGCGCCTCGCCGGTGCTCGCGCCGAGGTGAGGCGCGACGACGACCTGGTCGAAGCCGAACAGCGGCGACTCGGTGGTGGGCTCGGTCTCGAAGACGTCGAGCCCCGCGCCCGCGACCGTGCCGGCCGCCAGGGCCTCGGCGAGCGCCGCCTCGTCGAGCAGCCCGCCGCGGGCCGCGTTGACGATGCGGACCGTCGGCTTGCACTGCTTGAGCTGCTCCGCGCCGATCAGCCCGACCGTCTCGGGCGTCTTCGGCAGGTGGATCGAGATGAAGTCGCTCTCGCGCAGCAGCTCGTCGAGGCCGACGAGCCGCACCCCGATCTGCGCGGCGCGGGCAGGGCTGAGGTAGGGGTCGTAGGCGATGAGGCGGGTGCCGAACGCCGCGATGCGCTGGGCGAAGAGCACGCCGATGCGCCCGAGGCCGACGACCCCCACGGTCTTGCCGGCCACCTCGACGCCGGTCCAGCGCGAGCGGCGCCAGCGCCCGGCCTTGAGGTCGGCGTCGGCGGCTGCCGTGTACCGGGCGCAGGCGAGCAGCAGCGCGACGGCCTGCTCCGCCGCGCTGACGATGTTGCTCGTCGGTGCGTTGACGACGAGCACGCCCCGCGCGGTCGCCGCGGCGACGTCGACGTTGTCGAGCCCCACCCCGGCCCGGGCGACGACCCGGAGCCGAGGTGCTGCGGCCAGCGCCTCGGCGTCCACCTGGGTCGCGCTGCGCACGAGCACGGCATCGGCGTCGGCGAGCGCCGCCAGCAGCGCGGCGCGGTCGGTGCCGTCGACGTAGCGGACGTCGAAGCCGTCCCCCAGCTCGGCGACCACGGCCGGCGACAGCTCCTCGGCGAGCAGGACCACGGGCAGGGGCACGCGCGCAGGCTAGCCAGCACCGCCGACAGTCCTCCCGACGCTCCCGTCGGACGCCCGTACCGCACGGCAGCGGCCCCGCACCTGGAGGTGCGGGGCCGCTGTGCGTCTGCCGTGCGGGGCTACTCCCCCGCGTCGTCGATCCAGGCCATCATCGGGCGCAGCCCGGCACCGGTGACCTCGATCGGGTGGTCGGCCGCCTGCTTGCGGTAGGCCGCCAGGCGCGGGCCGCCGGCGTCGTCGTCCTCGATGAGCGCCCGGGTGAAGGTCCCGTCCTGGATCTCGGCCAGGACGCGCTTCATCTCCTCCTTGACGGCGGGCGTGATGATCCGCGGGCCGGTGACGTAGTCGCCGAACTCCGCGGTGTCGGAGATCGACCAGCGCATCTTCGACAGGCCGCCCTCGTACATGAGGTCGACGATGAGCTTGAGCTCGTGCAGGCACTCGAAGTAGGCGACCTCCGGCTGGTAACCCGCCTCGGTGAGCACCTCGAAGCCGGCCATGACGAGGGAGCTCGCGCCGCCGCACAGCACGGCCTGCTCGCCGAACAGGTCGGTCTCGGTCTCCTCGGTGAAGGTCGTCCTGAGCACGCCCGCGCGGGTGCCGCCGATCGCCTTGGCGTACGACAGGGCGAGCGCCTGCGCGCCGCCGCTCGCGTCCTGCTCGACCGCGATGAGGCACGGCACGCCGCGGCCCTCGACGAACTGCCGGCGCACGAGGTGGCCCGGGCCCTTGGGCGCGACCATGGCGACGTCGACGCCGCTCGGCGGGGTGATGAGCCCGAAGCGGATGTTGAGGCCGTGGCCGAACAGCAGCACCTTGCCGTCGGACAGGTGCGGCGCGATGTCGGACTCGTAGAGCTTGCGCTGCACGGTGTCGGGGACCAGCACCATGATCACGTCGGCCTCGGCGCTGGCCTCGGCGGGGGTCATGACGCGCAGGCCGTCCTGCTCGGCCTTGGCCCGGCTGCGCGACCCCTCCGGCAGGCCGACGCGCACGTCGACGCCGGAGTCGCGCAGCGACAGCGCGTGGGCGTGCCCCTGGCTGCCGTAGCCGAGGACGGCCACCTTCCGGCCCTGGACGAGACCGAGGTCGGCGTCGTCGTCGTAGAAGATCTCGGCCACGCTGCAGGGCTCCTTCTCGGGAGGGGTGGGGGTCGCCGGGCGGCCTGCGGCGCCGCGCCGGCACGTTCTCGCCGGCACGTTCTCGCCGGCGCTGTTCCAGCTGGCGCTGTTC
>JALYNK010000003.1:11646-17273 GCA_030773235.1 Actinomycetota bacterium
GGCGCTGTTCCAGCTGGCGCTGTTCTAGCTGGCGCTGCGGAGACGGTCGCCGCTGGTGATGGAGCGCGGCCCGCGGCCGACGGCCACCATGCCGGACTGCACCATCTCGCGGATGCCGAACGGCTCGAGCAGCCGCACCAGGGCGGCGAGCTTGTCGCGGGTCCCGGTCGCCTCGATGGTGACGGCGTCGCTGGCGACGTCGACGACCTTGGCCCGGAACAGCTGCACGGTCTCGAGCACCGCGCTGCGCGAGGTGAGGTCGGCGCGCACCTTCACGAGCAGCAGCTCGCGCTGCACGCTCGCCTCCGGGTCGAGCTCAACGATCTTGAGCACGTGCACCAGCTTGTTGAGCTGCTTGGTCACCTGCTCCAGCGGCAGCCCCTCGACCGCCACCACGATCGTCATGCGGCTCACCGTCGGGTGCTCGGTCGGGCCGACGGCGAGCGACTCGATGTTGAACCCGCGCCGGCTGAACAGCGCCGCCACCCGGGCGAGGACGCCGGGCTTGTCCTCCACCAGCACCGACAGGGTGTGGCGTCTGGTGCGCGCGTCGTCGCTCGCCATCAGACGTCGTCCTCGCCCCACACCGGGCGGGTGTCGCGGGCGGCCAGGATCTCGTCGTTGCTGGTGCCGGCGGGCACCATCGGCCAGACCATCGCGTCCTGTCCGACGACGAAGTCCACGACCACCGGCGCGTCGTCGATCGACATCGCCTTCTCGATCGCCGCGTCGACCTCCTCGGCCTTCTCGCAGCGCAGGCCGACGCAGCCCATCGCCTCGGCGAGCTTGACGAAGTCCGGGATCCGCTTGGACTGCAGGTCGGTGTTGCTGTAGCGGCCGTCGTAGAACAGCGTCTGCCACTGCCGGACCATGCCGAGGTTGCCGTTGTTGATCACGGCGACCTTGATCGGGATGCCCTCGACCGCGCAGGTCACGAGCTCCTGGTTGGTCATCTGGAAGCAGCCGTCGCCGTCGATCGCCCAGACCGTGGCGTCCGGCCGACCCACCTTGGCGCCCATCGCGGCCGGCACGGCGTAGCCCATGGTCCCGGCGCCGCCGGAGTTGAGCCAGGTGTACGGGTTCTCGTACGAGATGAACTGGCTGGCCCACATCTGGTGCTGGCCGACACCGCTCGCGTAGATCGCCTCGGGACCCGCGATCTCGCCGATGCGCTTGATGACGTGCTGCGGCGCGAGCGAGCCGTCGGCCGGCTCCTCGAAGCCGAGCGGGTACGTGCTGCGCCAGGAGTCGATCTGCCGCCACCAGCCGGTGAGGTCGGCCCGCTCCCCCGCGGCGTAGGCGTCCTGCAGCGCCACGACGAGGTCGGCGATGGTCTCCCGGCAGTCGCCGACGATGGGGACGTCCGCGGGCCGGTTCTTGCTGATCTCGGCCGGGTCGATGTCGGCGTGGATGACCGCCGCGCCCGGGGCGAACGTCGACAGCTTGCCGGTGACGCGGTCGTCGAAGCGGGCGCCGAGGCAGATGAGCAGGTCGGCCTTCTGCAGCGCGGTGACCGCCGCGACCGTGCCGTGCATGCCCGGCATGCCGAGGTGCTGCGGGTGGCTGTCGGGGAACGCGCCGCGGGCCATGAGCGTGGTCACCAGCGGGATCCCGGTGAGCTCGGCCAGGACGCGCAGCTCGCTCGCGGCGCGCGCCTTGAGCACGCCGCCGCCGACGTACAGCACCGGCCGCTTGGCCTGCGCGATGAGCTTGGCGGCCTCGCGCACCTGCTTGCCGTGGGGACGCGTCGTCGGGTGGTAGCCCGGCAGCTGCAGCGTGGGCGGCCACACGAACGGCGCCGTCGCGGTGAGCACGTCCTTGGGGATGTCGACGAGCACCGGGCCGGGGCGGCCCGTGCTCGCCAGGTGGAACGCCTCCGCGATCGCGCGCGGCACCTCCTCCACCGACTTCACGAGCACGTTGTGCTTGGTGATCGGCATGGTGATGCCGACGATGTCGGCCTCCTGGAACGCGTCCGTCCCGATCGCCGCGCTCGGCACCTGCCCGGTGATGGCGACGATCGGCACCGAGTCCATGTACGCGTCCGCGATGGGCGTGACGAGGTTGGTCGCGCCCGGGCCGCTGGTGGCCATGCACACGCCGACGCGCCCGGTGGCCTGGGCGTAGCCCTCCGCGGCGTGGCCGGCGCCCTGCTCGTGGCGGACGAGAACGTGCCGGAGCTTGGCACTGTCGAACAGCGGGTCGTACGCCGGCAGGATGGCGCCGCCGGGGATGCCGAAGACGACCTCCGCACCGACGCTCTCCAGGCTGCGGACGAGCGCGGCGGCTCCAGTCAGAGGCGTGGGATCGGGCACGAGGACCTCTCGAGGGGTGCGGAGGGGGGTGCGGACATGAAAAGACCCCTCGTGCCGAGGCACGGAGGGGTCAGCGCGACGAGCCGGAGCCCGACGCGCTAGGGAACTACGAGCGGAGAACGCACCGACACAGGTTGCGGCACCGCTCACGGCAGTGTCAAGGAGAGCGGAACGCCCGTCCCGAGGCATGGGATGTAGCGGTCTCAGCCGGTGATGGCGCCCTGGGCGGCCGAGCCGACGAGCTTGGCGTACTTGCCGAGCACACCCGTGGTGTAGCGCGGCTCCAGCGGCTTCCAGCCGGCCCGGCGCTCCTCGAGCACGGCGGGGTCGACGAGCAGGTCGAGGCGCGCGGAGGCGAGGTCCAGCCGGATCGGGTCGCCGTCCTGCACCAGCGCGATCGGGCCGCCGTCGGTGGCCTCGGGCGCGACGTGGCCGACGCACAGCCCGGTCGTGCCGCCGGAGAACCGGCCGTCGGTGAGCAGCAGGACGTCCTTGCCGAGGCCCGCGCCCTTGATCGCGCCGGTGACCGCGAGCATCTCGCGCATGCCCGGCCCGCCCTTCGGGCCCTCGTACCGGATCACCACGACGTCGCCCGGCTTCAGCGTCCCCTCGGTGACCGCGTCCATCGCGCCCTGCTCGCCGTCGAAGACGCGGGCGGTGCCCTCGAAGACCTGCGCCTCGAAGCCGGCGCTCTTGACCACCGCGCCGTCGGGCGCGAGCGAGCCGGACAGGATGGTGATGCCGCCGGTGCGGTGGATCGGGTCGCTCATCGCGCGCAGGACCTTGCCGTCGAGGTCGGGCGGCGCGATGTCGGCGAGGTTCTCGGCCATGGTGCGGCCGGTGACGGTGAGCACGTCGCCGTGCAGCAGGCCGGCGTCGAGCAGCGCCTTCATGACCACCGGGACGCCGCCGATCCGGTCCATGTCGGTCATGACGTAACGGCCGAACGGCTTGACGTCGGCCAGGTGCGGCACCCGGGCGCCGATGCGCGTGAAGTCGTCGTACGTGAGCTCGACGCGCGCTTCGTGGGCGATGGCCAGCAGGTGCAGCACGGCGTTCGTCGAGCCGCCGAGCGCCATGACGACGGTGATGGCGTTCTCGAACGCCTCCTTCGTCATGATCTGCCGGGCGGTGGTCCCGGCGTCGACGAGCCGGACGACGGCCTCGCCGGACGCGACGGCGTACGCGTCGCGGCGGCGGTCGACGGCCGGCGGCGCGGCGCTGCCCGGCAGCGCCATGCCCAGCGCCTCGGCCGCACTCGCCATGGTGTTGGCGGTGTACATGCCGCCGCAGGCGCCCTCGCCGGGGCAGGTGGCCCGCTCGATCGCGTCGAGTCGCTCGCGGCTGATGAGCCCGCGGGCGCAGGCGCCGACGCCCTCGAAGACGTCGATGATCGTGAGGTCGCGCTCGTCCAGGCGGCCGGGCAGCGTGGAGCCGGCGTACAGGAAGACGCTGGCGAGGTCGAGGCGGGCGGCGGCCATGAGCATCCCCGGCAGCGACTTGTCGCAGCCGGCGAGCAGGACCGAACCGTCGAGTCGCTCGGCGAACATGACGGTCTCGACCGAGTCGGCGATGACCTCGCGCGACACGAGCGACGCGCGCATCCCCTCGTGGCCCATGGAGATGCCGTCGCTGACCGAGATCGTCCCGAACTCCATCGGGAAGCCGCCGGCCTGCCGCACGCCCTCCTTGGCCGCCTTGGCGAGCCGGTCGAGGCTCAGGTTGCAGGGCGTGATCTCGTTCCAGGACGAGGCGACGCCGATCTGGGGCTTGTCGAAGTCCTCGTCGCCCATGCCGACGGCGCGCAGCATGGCGCGCGCCGGAGCACGCTCCATGCCCTCGGTGACGTCGCTGCTGCGGGGCTTGCGCACGGCCACGGCTCCCCCTCGGGTGCGGACGCGGGACTCCCGCGGAGGCGGGGGCGGGCAGGAGCAGTCTAGGTCGGGTCCGAGCGTGGGACGATCAGCCTGTGGAGCAGGAGCGGTTCGGCCCCGAGCGCATCGCGCTCGTCCCCGTCGTCATCGCTCTCGTCTGCGCGCTCCCGCTCGCGCTGTCGTCGCCGCTGCTGCTCTGGGTGCTGCTGCTGCCTCTCGCCGCCGGCGTCTGGGTGCTGCGCGCCCGTGTGTCAGCCGACCGCGACGGGCTGGAGGTCTGCAACGGGCTCGGCGTCGCCGCGTACCGCTGGGACGACGTCGAGGGGCTCGACGTCCCGCGCCGCGGGCCGTCCCGGTTGCTGCTGACCGGCGGCCGGCGGGTGCTGCTGTCGGCCGTGCCTCGGCAGGAGCTGAGGCGGCTCATGGCGGTGGCTCCGCGGCGGTCCTAGCTGTAGCCGAGCGGCAGCCGGCCGTGCTGCCGCAGCACGGCGAGGGCGTCTGCCGTCCGCCGGGCGCGCCACTCGTGTCCCACGGCGGGCGCCCAGACCAGCCAGTCGACGTCCCACCCGCCGTCCTCCCGCTGGCCGGCGGCGAGCCGGTCCAGGTCGCCCGCCACGAGCCCGGGCGGGAGGGAGCGCTGTACCGCGCTGTCCGGCCGGGGCGCGAGGTCGAGCCCGGTGAGCGCCTCGTCCTCGGTACCGCCCGCGACGGGCAGCCGACCGTCCGGGGGGAGCGTCGCGGCCAGCGCGGCGACGCCGTCGGTGTCGCCCGCGGCGTCGAGGAGGTCGAGGGCGTACTTCGTCTCGTGCGCCGTCAACCCGTCGCGGCTCTCGGCGATCGCGGTTCGGCAGTACGCCGTGGCCGCGTCGACCCAGCTCCCGGTGGCGCCGAGGCGCAGCGCCGCGGCGGTGACCGCGGCGGTCATGTGCAGCGACGACCCGGCGCTCGGCTGCATCCACGGCGCCTGCGGAGCGTCGTCGGCCGCGGGCAGGTGGAACGGCAGCCCACCGTCGTCGTTGCTGCTGCTCTGCAACCAGGCGAGCGCGGCCTCCGGCGCGGGCCGCCCGACCTCGTGCAGCAGCTCGAACGCGGTCAGCACCGCGATCGGCTGGCTGCTCAGCGTGCGGACGTCGGGCTCGAGGAGCCCGGCGTAGCCGCCGTCGGCGTTGGCGTACGCGTCGAGCGCTGCGGCCACGTCGTCCGCGGGTCCGCCGTCGACGAGGTGCGCGAACCGGCGCCGGTCGACCAACCGCCCGTGCAGCTGGACGAAGCGACGCGCGGCGGCGAGGTCGACCACCGACGCAGTGTGCCGGGGCGCTGTCCGACCTGGTGAGGCGGACACGGCGCTGGCGAAGAAGTGCCCAGGTCCGAGGCCGAGCTACGGCGACGAACGCCATTAGCCCGGGGCTTTCACCGGCTGGCGCTGAGCGGACCGTGT
>JALYNK010000004.1:0-12624 GCA_030773235.1 Actinomycetota bacterium
GGCGCTCCCGTGACCGCCGGGCTGGTCGTGCCCGCCGTGACCACCGTGAGCGCCCTGACCGTGGCCGTGGTGGTACTGGGCGGCGACGGCGTGCCCGCGGCCGCGGCGATCAGCCAGCGGTTGACCGGGACGGTGACCACGAACGCGACGGCGAGCGCGAACGCCAGGCTGCCCCAGAACAGCGGGCTGGCGAGACCAGCCTCCATCGCGCCCGGGATCAACAGCATCACCGCGTTGTCGACGAATCTCCATCACCGTGATCGACAGGGTGTCGGCGGCCAGGGCCACCGGGATCGCGGCGGACAGCGCCAGCCCGGAGCGCAGCACCGGGCGGATCGTCAGCGCGTAGCCAAACACGAACGCCAGCGCCACGGCCAGCGCGATGGTGGCCAGGTCCGACCAGCCCAGCGCGGTGCCGATCACCATGCCGAGCACCTCACCGATCGCGCAGCCGGTCAGGCAGTGCAACGTCGCGGAAACCGCAAGGCGGGTCAGCGCCGGTCCGGTGGGGGCGGCGGACGGGTGCGTCATCGTGACTCCTACAGCGGTCGGGCGGGCTGCGTGTCGCGGAGCAGCCGCAGAGGTTCAGTCGTCGGTGGGGGCGGTGCGGGCGAGCCCGACCAGCGCGGGCAGGCAGTGCGCGCGCAGCGGCGCGGGGAAGCCGTCGGCCAGCCGGTAGTGGACGACCCGGCCGTCCTTGCGGGCGGTCACCAGGCCGGCGGTACGCAACAGCCGCAGCGCGTACGTGACGGCGTCCTCGCTGACCCCGCCCAGCGCCAGCGCCAGGTCCCCGACGCACAGCTCCTGGACCAGGTCCAGCGCATACAGGATCCGGGAGCGGTCGGGTCGGCGAGCAGCCCGAGCAGGCCGGCCAGGGCGCCGGCCTCCTCCGCGGACAGCATCCGGGCCTGCGCGGCGGCGACCCGCTCAGGGTCGACCGGGTGCGCGTGCCGTTCGGACTCCAGGCTCACCGCACTCCGCTCCTGCTAGGACGATGTCCGTACAACTGTGCAGGTGAGCGGACCATGGCGCAGGCGCCGGGGTAACGGTGTGAACGCCGGCGATCGCACCGGCGCCCCGCTCCCGGCCCCGGAGGACTTCCGATGACGTACGCCCTGCCGATGCTGCAGACCTACCCCTCGGAGATGAACCTGGACACGACGCAGCTCGCCGCGGTCATCGACGCGGTCGCCGCCTGCTCGCAGGCCTGCACGGCCTGCGCGGACGCCTGCCTGTCCGAGAGCGCGCAGATGCTCCCGCACCTGGTCAAGTGCATCCGCGACAACCTGGACTGCGCCGATGTCTGCGCCGCCACCGCGCGGGTGCTGTCGCGGCACACCGGCTACGACGCCAACCTGACACAGATGCAGGTGCAGGCCGCGCTGCAGGCCGTCCAGACCTGCGGTGCCTCCTGCGGCGAGCACGCCGAGATGCACGAGCACTGCCGGGTGTGCGCGCAGGCGTGCCGCCACGCCGAGCAGGCGCTCGTCGGACTGCTCGGGCAGCTGCAGCCGTCCGGGAACGCGTCCTCCTCCCCCGGCGAAACGGCAACGCCGCCAGCACCGGCATGAGCAGGGTGCAGCAGGTCGTCAGCAGCGTCACCGGCAGCTGATCGAGCGACCGCCGCGGGGCGCTGGGGCCGCTCAACGCTGGCCGGGCACGCCCGCCCGTCCCGATCGTTGCCTCTAGTGCCGAACACCCCGGTCGGTACCACTTCCTCGCAGGAGTTCCTCGTGACCCGCCTTCCGGCGTCCGTTCTCGCCGTCACCACCGCGCTGCTGCTCGCCGGCTGCGGCGGCACCAGCACCACCGCCTCGAGCAGCGCGCCGGCCACCGGCAGCTCCGCGCCCGTGGCCAGCTCCCCGAGCGCGCCGACCGCGGCGCACAACCCGCAGGACGTCACCTTCATCCGCGACATGATCGTCCACCACGCGTCGGCGATCGAGATGGCCAAGCTCGCCGAGCAGCGCGCCGGCAGCGCCGAGGTCAAGGCGCTGGCGCAGCGCATCGAGCAGGCCCAGGCTCCGGAGATCCAGATCATGAGCGGCTGGCTGCGCTCCTGGAACGAGCCGGTGCCCGACCTCGCCGCCGCGATGAGCAGCGGTGGGCACGGCGGTGGGCACGGCGGCAGGTCGGCGATGGGCGGGATGGACCCCGCGGACATGCAGAAGCTGATGACCACGCGGGGCGCCGAGTTCGACCGGGTGTTCCTGCAGATGATGACCGAGCACCACCAGGACGCCGTGGAGATGGGCCGCACCGAGCAGGCGCAGGGACAGTTCGGCCCGGCTCAGCAGCTCGCCGGCGAGATCGTCCGCACCCAGAGCGCGGAGATCGACCAGATGCGCGGACTGCTCGCCAAGTTGTAACCACCGGCCGCGCTCCGCTGGCGTGCGCGTGTCCACCTGAACGGCCGGTGCCGGCGCCGCGAGCTGCGGGTTTCGGTGGACGGCTAGCTAGCCGGCGGAGCTAGCGGCGACCGCGGCCAGGGCGTTCTGCAGGCGGAGCTTGGCGTCGGCGGCGATCGGCTCGAGCTCTGGCCGACCGGGGACGCTGACCATGATCTGCGGGTTGAGCGAGGAGACCAGGGTCTGACCGCTGTCGTCGGTGCGGACCACGACGTTGCACGGCAGCAGCAACCCGAGATCGGGCTCGATCTGCAGGCCCTCGCGGGCCAGCGGGGCGTTACAGGCGCCGAGGATCACCTGTGGCGGCACTTCCACGTCGAGCTTGGCCTTCAGCGTGGCGGCGACATCGATCTCGGTCAGGATGCCGAAGCCCTGCTCGGCCAGCGCCACCCGGGTCCGCTCCAGGGCCTGATGCAGAGGTGCGTCGATCCGAACGCTCATACCGAAGTCAGCCACGTCGTCTCCTCGAGGTTATGGGTTGAGCGTGTCAGCGGATGGCCAGGTGGCAGCAGCGGGGGTGCGGGCACCGGTGCCGTGCTGAGGGGTTACTGCTGATCGAGCCAGCGCTGCATCAGCGCGATCTCGCTGGTCTGCACGCGGAGCATGTCCGCGGCCAGGGCCTGGATCTGCGGGTCGTTGCCGCGGCGCTGGACCATGCGCGCCATGTGCACGCCCATCTGGTGGTGCGGGATCATGGCGTCGAGGAACGCGCGGTCGAACTGCGCGCCGGCCGGCACCTGAGTCAGATCGCCACCTATCCCACTGGGCATGCCATCGCCCATGCCGCCGGGCATGCCCATGCCGGTCCGGTCCGGGCTCCCGGCCTCGCTCCCGGCGCTGAGCCGCGCGGCGGCCGCGCGCAGCTGCGCGATCTCCGCGGTCTGGGTGCGCGCGATGTCGGTCGCCAACGCCCGGACCTCGGAGCGCTGCGCTCGCTGCTCGGCCAGCCGGGCCATCTGCACCGCGGACTCGTGGTGCGCCGCCATCTGCACCGCGAACATCAGGTCCGCCGAGCTCCGCATCCCGGGCATCCCGGCGCCCCAGCCCGTCCCGCTGGCCGCCGCCGGCCGCTCCTGCGCCACGCCAGGCAGCGGCAGCGGCAGCGCCCCGGTCGCCACGCCGCCACCCACCACCCACACCGCAACGCTCCCAGCCGCCACCCGCCGTCGTATCCCGCTCACGCCTCGTCCTCCACACTGACAACCGTACTACGTGACAGTTGTAAGTAGAGTGGTGGTGTGCCTGTTCCCCGTCCGCTGCCCGACCCGCTGGTCGAGCTGGTCGCTCAGCGCTTCCGGGTGCTCAGCGAGCCCGCCCGCATCAAGCTGCTCGACGCGCTGCGACCAGGCCCGGCCAGCGTCAACGAGCTCGCCGCGCGCACCGGGCTCAGCCAGCAGAACGCCAGCAAGCACCTCGGCGTGCTGCACACCGCCGGACTGCTCCAGCGCACCCGCACCGGCGCCACCGCCCAGTACGCCATCGCCGACCCCAGCGTCTTTCAGCTGTGCGAGCTCGTCTGCGACGCGCTGCGCGAGCGCTACACCGCCCTGCAAGCCGTGCTGCCACCCGCACCGGTGTCCGTCAGCCACTAACTCCGACTGGGTCCTCAGCCCGTCAACCGGCGGAAACGCGTCCCGTAGACCGACCCTTCAACGAGAACGCCGCGGGTCATCGTGGGTGTACCGGCGACGGCGGCCCGTAAGACCCGCCCGGCGGAGATTCCCGCGAGGGGAGCTCTCACGGGACGGCCTCGGCGACCAGCTCCTGGCACCGCGAGAGTCCTACAACCGAGTACCACTACGCCAGGGCGATGACGCAGAGCCCCCGCAACACGGCCATCGTCACCGCCACGCTGCAGCTCGCGCACGCGCTCGGGCTGGTGCTCGTCGCGGAGGGCGCAGGGACCAGGAGACGGTGGACGGCCTGCGGGCGCTCGGCTGCGACGTCGTGCAGGGCTACCACCTGAGCCGGCCGCTGCCGCCCGAGCAGGTGCTTGGCTGGGTCGCGCGACGGGAGGCGGGCCTCCCGGCCCAGCGCGCGCCGCTGGCGGCCGCGCGGATCGCCTGACCGCCCGGGGAGCGGTCAGCTGCGCAGCAGCGAGCGCACTTCGTCGAGCGCGGCCGGGTCGTCGATCGTCGACGGCGGCTCGACCTGCTCGCCGTCGGCGATGCGGCGCATCGGGTCGCGCAGGATCTTGCCGGAGCGCGTCTTCGGCAGCCGGGCAGCGATCCGCACGTCCTTGAGCGAGGCGATCGCCCCGATCTTCTCGCGCACCTGCTGGCGGAGCTCGGCGCGGATCTCGTCGTGCTCGCGCGCCACGCCGGACGACAGCACGACGAGGGCCATCGGCAGCTGCCCCTTGGTCGGGTCGGCCACGCCGAACGCGGCGGCCTCCGCCACGTCCGGGTGCGCGACGAGCACCTCCTCGATCGCGCCGGTGGACAACCGGTGGCCAGCGACGTTCATGACGTCGTCCGTGCGGCCCATGACGTAGACGTAGCCGTCCTCGTCGATCAGCCCGCCGTCGTTGCTGCTGTAGTAGCCGGGATAGGCGCTCATGTAGCTCGAGACGAAGCGCTCCTCGTCGCGCCACAGCGTCGTCATCGCGCCCGGCGGCAGCGGCAGCTTCACCGCCAGCGTGCCCGCCGCGCCTGCCGGCACCGGGGTCCCGTCGTCGCCGAGCACCTGCAGCTCCCACCCGCACATCGGCTTGCTGGCCGAGCCCGGCTTGGTCGGCATCGCCTCCAGCCCCAGCGGGTTGCCGGCGATCGCCCAGCCGGTCTCGGTCTGCCACCAGTGGTCGATCACCGGCACGCCGAGCAGCTGCCCAGCCCAGGCGTACGTGTCCGGGTCGAGGCGCTCGCCGGCCTGGAACAGCGTGCGGAACGAGCTCAGGTCGTAGTCGGCCAGCAGCTTGCCCTCGGGGTCCTGCCCGCGGATCGCCCGCAGCGCCGTGGGCGCGCAGAACAGCGCCTTGGCGCCGTGCTCCGAGACCACTCGCCAGAAGGCGCCGGCGTCCGGCGTGCCGACCGGCTTGCCCTCGTAGACGACCGTGGTGCAGCCGCGCAGCAGCGGCCCGTAGACGATGTAGGAGTGCCCGACGACCCAGCCGATGTCGGACGCGGTGAACCACACGTCCTCGGGCGAGATGTCGTAGATGTACTGCATGCTCCAGAGCAGCGCGACGGCGTGGCCACCGTTGTCGCGCACGATGCCCTTGGGCCGCCCGGTGGTACCGGACGTGTAGAGGATGTAGAGCGGGTCCGTCGCGGCGACCGGCACGCAGTCGGCGCGCGGCGCGTCCGCGACCAGCGCAGCCCAGTCGTGGTCGCGGCCCTCGACCAGCTCGGCCGGCGCCTCGGGCCGGGCCAGCACCACGCACGCGTCCGGCTTGTGCGACGACAGCTCGATCGCCTCGTCGAGCAGCGGCTTGTACGGCAGGACGCGGTTGACCTCGATGCCGCAGGACGCCGAGAGCACGACCTTGGGCTCGGCGTCTTCGATCCGCTTGGCCAGCTGGCTGGCCGCGAACCCCCCGAAGACCACGGAGTGCACCGCACCGAGGCGGGCGCAGGCGAGCATGCCCATCACGGCCTGCGGGACCATCGGCATGTAGATCACGACCCGGTCGCCCTTGCCGACGCCGAACCCGGCCAGCGCCCCGGCCAGGCGCTGCACCTCGTCGAGCAGCTCGGCGTACGACACCCGCTGCTGCGTGCCGGTGACCGGGCTGTCGTAGAGCAGCGCCGTGCGCTCGCCGTGCCCGGCGGCGACGTGCCGGTCGACGGCGTTGTGGCAGGTGTTGAGCTCTCCGCCGACGAACCAGCGCGAGAACGGCGACCGACTGTCGTCGAGCACCTTTTCGGCGGGCCGGTACCAGTCCACCGCCCGCGCCGCCTCGCCCCAGAACCCCTCGGGGTCGGTGAGGCTGCGCCGGTAGGCCTCCTCGTACGCGCCCATGCCGGACCCCTCTCGCTGCGTCGGCAGTACCAGGCGCGAGGGTATCGACGCCGGACCGGCACGCGGCAGACCCGGGTTCCGCCGACGACCGGCCGGGCGCCGACCGGCGTTGACCGCCCCGAGCGGGGGAGAGCTCCCTCCGCCGTGACACAGTTCACAGGCGACGGATCACAGGACGGCCGGCACCAGGAGGACGCATGACGGAGCAGGCGGGGAGCGGACAGCCCCTGGGCACCGAGGACCACATGCACACGGCCGACGTGGCGGGGGGCGACACCATCTGCTCGAGCTGCGACGGGAGCGGGCAGAAGGACGGGCAGCAGTGCCCGGCCTGCCAGGGGACCGGGACGGTCGTGGAGCCGGCGGGCGGCGCCTGAGCACCCGCGGCACAGCAGCACACAGCACCCGACTGACAGGGACGCGCGGAGCGTCCGCAGCAGCGACGCGATCCAGCGTCCGGACCAGCAGGGACGCGACAGCGTCCGGGAGGAGAACGGCATGGCCGACGACCGGGACATCATGATCCTGAGCGGTGTGCGCACCGCCATCGGCAAGTACGGCGGCGGCCTGAAGGACGTGCCGCCCGGCGACCTGGCAGCGCTGGTCACCCGCGAGGCGGTGGCCCGCGCCGGCGTCGACCCGGCGGACGTCGGGCACTGCGTGTTCGGCAACGTCATCCACACCGAGCCGCGCGACATGTACCTCTCGCGCGTGGCGGCGGTCAACGGCGGCCTGCCGATCGAGACGCCCGCCTTCACCCTCAACCGCCTGTGCGGCAGCGGTCTGCAGGCCGTCGTCTCCGCCGCCCAGGCGATCAAGCTCGGCGACGCGGACGCGGCGGTCGCCGGTGGCGCCGAGGTGATGAGCCGCGGGCAGTACTGGCTGCCCACCAACCGCTTCGGCGCCCGCATGGGCGACGGCAGGACGATCGACGCGACGGTGGGTGCGCTCACCGACCCGTTCGACGACTGCCACATGGGCGTCACCGCGGAGAACGTCGCCGAGAAGTGGGGCATCTCCCGCGAGGACCAGGACGCGCTGGCGGTCGAGAGCCACCGCCGTGCGGCCGCGGCCACCGAGGCGGGCGCCTTCAAGGACCAGGTCGTCCCCGTCCCCGTGAAGAGCCGCAAGGGGACGGTCGAGTTCACGACCGACGAGCACATCCGCGCCGGTGTGGACCTCGAGGCGATGGCCAAGCTCAAGCCGGCCTTCGCGGGCAGCGGCGGCGGCAGCGTCACCGCCGGCAACGCCTCCGGCGTCAACGACGCTGCGGCCGCGGTCGTGCTCATGGAGCGCGGCGCCATGGAGGCGCGCGGTCTGCAGGCGATGGGCCGGCTCGTCGCGTACAGCCACGCGGGCGTCGAGCCCAAGTACATGGGCATCGGGCCGGTGCCGGCGATCCGCAAGGTGCTCGACCGGGCCGGCATGAAGGTCGACGAGATGGACGTCATCGAGCTCAACGAGGCGTTCGCGGCACAGGCGCTCGCCGTCGTGCGCGACCTCGACCTGCCCGAGGACAAGACCAACCCGATCGGCAGCGGCATCTCGCTGGGCCACCCGATCGGCGCGACGGGCTGCATCCTCACCGTCAAGGCGCTGCACGAGTTGCGCCGCACCGGTGGTCGCTTCGGCCTCATCTCGATGTGCATCGGCGGCGGCCAGGGCATCGCCGCGATCGTGGAGTCCGTGGGCTAGTCCCCACCGACGAAGAGGGCCCCCGGCGGATGCCGGGGGCCCTCTGTCGTACGGGGCGGACTACATGTCCAGGCCGCCGTTGACGCCCCAGACCTGGCCGGTGATGTAGCCCGACGCGTCGGCGGCGAGGAAGTGCACGACCCGCGCGATCTCCTCGGGCTCGCCGAGACGGTTCATCGGCACCTTGGCGCGGATGCTGTCGAGCACCTTCTCGGGCACCGTGCTGAGCATCTCCGTGGCGATGTAGCCCGGGGTGACCGTGTTCACGGTGATGCCGAGGCCGCCCTCGAGCTTGCCCTGCCGCTGCAGCTGGAAGGCGGCCTCGCGGGCGAGCGTCTTGGTGAGGCCGAACAGGCCCGACTTCGCCGCGGCGTAGTTGGACTGCCCGATGTTGCCCATCTCGCCGATCACGGACGAGATGTTGACGATGCGGCCGCTGCCCCGCTCGAGCATGTGCCGCAGCGCCTCCTGCGAGAGGTAGAAGGCGCCCGACAGGTTGACGTCGACGACGCGCTTCCAGTCGTCGTCGGTCATCTTCAGCACGCCGCGGTCGGCGGTGATGCCGGCGTTGTTGACGAGGATGTCGAGCCGGCCCTGCTGCTCGATGACCTCGCGGATCGTGCGACGGCAGTCGTCCGGGTCGCCGATGTCGCCCTTGTGGACGCTGAAGGTCTGGTCCGGGAAGTCCTTCGCGAAGCCTTCGCGGAAGCGGTTAGCCGCCTCCTCGTTGCCGCTGTAGCCGGCGGCCACCGCCGCGCCCTGGCTGGCGAGGCTGCGGCTGATCGCCGCGCCGATGCCGCGGGTGCCGCCGGTCACGAAGGCGACCCGACCGCGCAGCTTGTCGCCGACGGAGTTCTTGGCCGCCTCGGCGACAGGCTGCTCGTCGGTCTGCTGGGTCTCCAGCGTCGTCATGCGTCCTCCTGTTGCCTCTCGGCCCGCCGTCCGGCGAGCCCCGTGTGCTCTGCGCATCGGCCCGCCCGGAGGGCCTGTGCGGTTTCCCGCGGCCCGGCCGGGCACCGGCACGTCGTCGGGCCTGCGTCCTGTCGCCGGTCCGGTCCGGTCAGCCTTCCACGCGTGTTGCCCGGGTCACACACGGGGGACGCACCCGTGCCGGGTCGCGCTACTGCCCCTGCAGGTTGCCGGGGCCGGACACGGCCTTCTGCTGCGTGGGCCGCACCGCGTAGCTGAGGAACTCGCGGCGCGGGTCCTGCAGCGACCCGAGCGACGACACCTCGCGCCGGAACAGGGCGGACACCGTCCAGTCGGTGAGCACCCGCGCCTTGCGGTTCAAGGTGGGCACCCGACTCAGGTGGTACGCGCGGTGCATGAACCACGCCGGCAGGCCGCGCATCTTGACGCCGTACACGTGCGCGACGCCCTTGTGCAGCCCGAGCCCGGCCACGGAGCCGGCGTACTTGTGCTTGTACGCCTTCAGGGGCTCGCCGCGCAGGTCGGCGACGAGGTTGTCGGCGAGGACCTTGGCCTGCCGGACGGCGTGCTGCGCGCTGGGGCCGCAGAACGCGCCCGGGTTGGTGAGGTCCGGCACGGCGGCGCAGTCGCCCGCCGTCCAGTAGCCGGCCGGACCGTCCACGCGCAGCTCGGCGGTCGCCTTGAGCCGCCCGCGCTCGTCCAGCGGCAGGCCGGACATCTCCACCAGGGGGTTCGGCTTGACGCCGGCCGTCCAGACCAGCGTGTTGCTGTCGAACTCGGTGCCGTCGGAGAGCTTGATCCGGCCCTCCTCGGCCGACTCCAGCCGTGTCTCGAGCCGCACGTCGATGCCGCGCCGCCGCAGCTCGTGGACCGTGTAACGGCCCATGTCCTCGCCCACCTCGGGCAGGATGCGGCCGGAGGCCTCGACGAGGTACCAGTTCAGGTCGCTCGGGTTGAGCGTGGAGTAGAAGCGCGCCGCGTAGCGCGCCATGTCCTCGAGCTCGGCGATCGCCTCGACGCCCGCGTAGCCGCCGCCGACGAAGACGAAGTTGAGCGCCCGCTGCTTCAGCGCCGGGTCGCGCGTCGACGCGGCGCTGTCGATCTGGTCGATGACGTGGTTGCGGAGGTAGATCGCCTCCTCGATGCGCTTGAAGCCGATACCACGCTCGGCGAGGCCCGGGATGGGGAGCGTGCGCGGCACGGAGCCCGGAGCCATGACGAGCTGGTCGTAGGGCACGTCGATCTGCTCGCCGGTGCGCACCTGCACCGCGATGGAACGCGCGGTCGTGTCGATGCCGACGATGAGGCCCTTGACGACGGTGCAGCGGTCGAGCACGCGCCGAAGCGGCACCACGACGTGCCGCGGCTCGAGGTTGCCGGCCGCCGCCTCCGGCAGGAACGGCTGGTAGGTCATGTAGGAGCGGATGTCGATGACGGTGATGCTCGCCTCGCCGGGGCGCAGCCGGCGCTGGAGCCGCATGGCCGTGTAGAGGCCGACGTAGCCGCCGCCCACCACGACGATCCGCGTGGGCGCGGCGGCCGGCGGCTGCACCTGCGCCGGCGCCGCCTGTCCGTCGAGCTGCTCGACTGCCTCTGCACTCACTGCGCCGCCCCCTCGTGCTCCCACCGGCCCGCTGTCGTGCCCCGCCCGCCCCGGGAGCCGGGGCGCGCGCGACACCGCGATCCGAAGCATCCTCCCGGCAGGCCTCGCGCTCCCGTCGCCCGGGGTGCCCCGCGGCGGCCCCAGCGCGTCCGGAGCACTCTGCTGTGCAACCCGGGCCCGCGCAGCCGGGTCCTGCGTAGGGTGCGGACGGCCGGCGGCCGCGCCGCCGTGCGCCGGTCCGGCCCCGTCGAGCAGGAGGTCGTCGTGACCGCGGTCGCTCCCCCGGAGACCCCCGTCGGCGTGTCCGACAGCCCGCTGACGCCGCTGGCCTTCCTGGAGCGGTCCGCCGACGTCTTCGCCGACGTACCCGCCGTCGTGCACGGCCAGCGCCGGCTGACGTACCGGGAGCTCGCCGCGGAGGCGACCCGGGTGGCCCGGGCGCTGCTGACGTCCGGCGTCCGCGCGGGCGACCGGGTCGCGTACCTCATGCCGAACGTGCCGGAGCTGCTCGTCGCGCACTTCGCGGTGCCGCTCGCGGGCGCCGTTCTCGTCGCGGTCAACACCCGGCTGTCGGCCGAGGAGGTCCGCTACATCTGCGACCACTCCGGCGCCCGCGTGCTCGTCGTCGACAGCGAGCTGCTGCCGGGGCTCGCTCCCGTGCTCGGGGACCTGCAGACGGTCGAGCAGGTCGTCCGGGTCCGCGACCCGCTCGGGGCGCCCGGCGAGCCGCCCCCCGGCGTGCCGGTGCTCGACTACCCCGACCTGCTGGCCCGGGGCTCCGACGAGCCGCTGCCCTGGACCGTCGCGGACGAGCGCGCGCCGATCACCATCAACTACACGTCCGGGACGACCGGGCGCCCCAAGGGCGTGATGTACAGCCACCGCGGGGCGTACCTCAACGCGCTCGGCGAGATCGTCCACTCGGGCTTCCGGCCGGACAGCGTCTACCTGTGGACGCTGCCGATGTTCCACTGCAACGGCTGGTGCACGACCTGGGCGGCGACGGCCGCCGGCGCCCGGCACGTCTGCCTGCGTGCCGTGCGGGCCGACGTCATCTGGCGGCTGCTCGACGAGGAGCGGGTCACCCACCTCAACGGCGCGCCGACGGTGCTCGTCACCCTCGCCAGCGCGCCCGAGGCGCACCGCCTGGACCGCGAGCTGGTCGTGACGACGGCCGGTGCGCCGCCGAGCCCGACCGTCATCTCCCGGATGACCGGCCTCGGTGCTCGCATCGTCCACGTGTACGGCCTGACGGAGACGTACGGGCCGTACACCGTCAACGAGCCGCAGCCCGGCGAGACGGAGCTCGACCCCGCCGAGCGGGCCCGGCGGCAGGCCCGGCAGGGCGTCGCGATGGTGCAGGCCGACCCCGTGCGCGTCGTGGAGGTCCGCGACGACGACCGGCTCGTCGACGTCCCGCGCGACGCGCGGACGCTCGGCGAGATCGTGATGCGCGGCAACAACGTGATGCTCGGCTACTTCCGCGACCCCGACGCGACGGCGCGGGCGTTCCGCGGCGGCTGGTTCCACTCCGGCGACCTGGGCGTCGCGCACCCGGACGGCTACGTCGAGCTGCGCGACCGGGCCAAGGACATCGTCATCTCCGGCGGGGAGAACATCTCGACGGTCGAGGTCGAGCAGGCGGTCGACAGCCACCCCGCGGTGCTCGAGGTCGCGGTCATCGGCGTGCCCGACGAGAAGTGGGGCGAGCGGCCCAAGGCCTTTGTCGTGCTCGCCCCCGGGCAGCAGGTGACCGAGGACGACCTGCTCGTCCACGTGCAGCAGCGGCTCGCCCGCTACAAGGCGCCCAAGGCGGTCGAGTTCGTCGCGGCGCTGCCCAAGACCTCCACCGGCAAGGTGCAGAAGTACGAGCTGCGCGAACAGGAGTGGGCCGGCCACTCCTCACGGGTGCAGGGCTGACCGGGAGGCCGCATGACTACCGACCGGGAGGTCGCATGACTACCGACCGGGAGGTCGCATGACTACCGACCGGGAGGTCGCATGACTACCGACCGGGAGGTCGCATGA
>JALYNK010000004.1:12724-15445 GCA_030773235.1 Actinomycetota bacterium
CGCATGACTACCGACCGGGAGGTCGCATGACTACCGACCGGGAGGTCGCATGACTACCGACCGGGAGGTCGCATGACTACCGACCGGGAGGTCGCATGAGCATCAGCCCCACCGTCCTGGCCGATCTGCGGGCCATCGTCGGCACCGAGCACGTGCGCTCGACGCCCGGCGACGTCGCGCCCTACGCCCGCGACGCGACGCCGCTCTTCTCCGCCCCACCCGACGCCGTCGTCTTCCCGGCCAGCACCGGGCAGGTGTCCGCGGTGCTGCAGCTGGCCACGCAGCACCGCGTGCCGGTCGTGCCGCGCGGCGCCGGCAGCAACCTGTGCGCCGGCACCGTGCCGCTGCAGGGCGGGATCATGCTGGTCCTCACCCGGATGAACGAGATCTTCGAGATCAGCAAGGACGAGCTGCTCGTCCGCGCCCAGCCCGGCGCGACGACGAGCACGGTGAGCGACGCCGCGGCGGCGCAGGGGCTGCTCTTCGCCCCCGACCCGGGCAGCCGGACCGTCTCGACGGTGGGCGGCAACGTCGCCACCTGCGCGGGCGGGCTGCGCGGCCTCAAGTACGGCGTGACGCGCAACTACGTCCTCGGCCTCGAGGTCGTGCTGCCGACCGGCGAGGTCATCCGGACCGGCGGGCGGCTGTGGAAGGACGTGGCCGGCTACGACCTCACCCGCCTGCTGACCGGCTCCGAGGGCACGCTCGGCGTCATCACCGAGGTGACCCTCGCGCTGCTGCCGATGCCGAACACCGCGCGCACGGGCGTGGCGTACTTCTCCTCGCTGTCCGACGCCGGCCGCGCCGTCACGGCCGTCCTGGGAGCCGGCGTGGTCCCGGCGACGCTCGAGTTCCTCGACGGCACGTGCATCAGCGCGGTGGAGGACTACGCGAAGCTCGGGCTGCGCACCGACGCGGGGGCGCTGCTGCTGTTCGGCGACGACGGCGAGGCGGACGCCGTCGAGCGCAACCTCGCCCGCATGGGCGAGCTGTGCACCGAGCAGGGCGCGCTGGACGTCACCGTCGCTCGCGAGGTCGCCGAGTCCGAGGCGCTGCTGACCGCTCGGCGCTGCTCGCTGCCGGCGCTGTCGCGGCTCAACACCCTGACCGTGCTCGAGGACGTCACGGTCCCCCGCCCGCGGCTGCCGGAGATGGTCGACCGCATCAACGCGGTCGCCGAGCGCCACGACTTGCTCATCGGCACGTTCGGGCACGCGGGCGACGGCAACCTGCACCCCACCGCGGTGCTTGACGCCCGCGACGACGACGCGGTGGAGCGCACGCACAGCGCGTTCGGCGAGATCTTCAGCGCGGCGATCGAGCTCGACGGCACGATCACGGGTGAGCACGGCGTGGGCGCGGCGAAGCTGCCGTACCTGCGCGACCGGCTCGGCGACGACCAGATGGCGCTGCTCAGACGCATCAAGACAGCGTTCGACCCGGCCGGGATCCTCAACCCCGGCAAGGTGGGGACATGACCGCGCACGAGCAGCCGACCGCCGGCGCGGTCGAGCAGGAGGCACCGGGCGCCGCGCCGGTCCCGACCCGCGGGATCTTCCCGGCCGAGCTGCTGGACCGGTGCATCTCGTGCGGGTTCTGCCTGCCGGCCTGCCCGACGTACGCGCTGAGCAAGGACGAGAAGTCCTCGCCGCGCGGACGGATCACGCTCATGCGTGCACTGGAGAACGGGTCGCTCGACGACGACGACCCGACGCTGCGTGAGGAGTCGTCGTACTGCCTCGGCTGCCGGGCCTGCGAGCCGGTCTGCCCGGCCGGGGTGCAGTACGGCGAGCTGCTCGAGCACTGGCGGTCGCACCAGTGGCAGGGCGCCCGCCAGCCGCCGATCGCGCGGGTGCTCACCAACGTCGTCGTGCGCAACTGGCTGGTGCGGCGGCTGGGGACGTTCCGCGGGCACGCCCGCACCCCGGCACCGCACCGCGGCCCGCACCTCATGCTCGGCTGCTTCGAGCGGGGGCTCTTCCCCGCCGTGAGCCGGGCGGCGCGACGCCTGCGGCCCGAGCTCGACGCACCCGGCGACCAGGGCTGCTGCGGCGCGCTGCACGCGCACAACGGTGACCTCGAGCTCGGCAAGGACCTCGCCCGCCGGCTCGGCGAGCAGCTGCCCGGCACGATCGTCACGACCGCCGGTGGCTGCGCGGCGCACCTCGCCGCGGTGCTCGGGCGCGACCGGGTCAAGGAGTTCAGCGAGTACGCCGTCGCCGACCGGGCCGCGGCGTACCCGGAGCTGCGTGTTGACGGGCGCCGGGTCCGGGTCGCGATGCAGGACTCGTGCCACCTGCGCAACGGCATGAACGTCTGGCGCGAGCCGCGCGAGCTCATCGCGGCGGTCGCGGACTACGTGGAGCTGCCGGGCGCGGCGCAGTGCTGCGGCGCCGCCGGGACGTACTCGCTGCTGCGTCCGAAGGACAGCCGCCGCGTCCTCGCGCCCAAGCTGGACCAGATCGAGGCCGCGGGCGTCGACTACGTCGTCGCGGTCAACCCCGGCTGCCTGCGCCAGCTGCAGGTCGGGCTCCGCAAGCGGCGGTCGAGGGTCCGCGCTCTGCACCTGGTGGAGCTGCTCGTCGCGGCGCAGGACGGCGGCCTGCGGTCGCGCAGGGTGCAGCTCGGCAAGCGCTCAGGCCGCCGGGCGGAGGCGCCCGCCGACGAGCCCGCGGCGCTCGCCGCGCACCTCAACGACCGGCCGCTGCCCGACGACCCCGG
>JALYNK010000005.1 GCA_030773235.1 Actinomycetota bacterium
TCGCCCGGGAGCTGCTCGGAGAGGTGCGGGACGGGGACGTCCCCGCAGAGTTCCGGGACCGGATCGTGCCGTTGCTGCAGCCGCTGGCGCAGCAGCCCCCGGTGGGGTCGTAGCGCCGCGCCGCACCCCGTCCGCGGCGCGCCCGGGCGCAGCGTCGGGGGCCGGGCTCCGAGGACCCGCTCCGGTCGGGCTCCGCGTCGGACAGGATGGGTACGTGCCGCTCTTCACCCGCCGGGCCCCTCACCTCCCGCTGGCCGTACCGCGCCCCGACGGCACCGACTGGCTGGATGCGCGGACGGTCGGGAGACCGTCCTTCGACGGCCTGGCCTTCTACGAGATCGCCTGCCGCTACGCCTTCGAGCCGGAGGCGCACGAGCTCGCCGAGCACGTGGTCGACATGATCATGCCGCGGCTCGACACGCGCACCACCGCCGAGGACCAGCCGTACCTGCGCAAGGTCTTCACCACGGCGGCGAGGATCGGCAGCGGGCTCGGCCGGCAGGAGCGCGGCATGTCCACGCCGGGCCTGGACCTGATCGACCGCCGCATCGCATCGGCGCTGTGGCAAGGACGGCGCAAGCTCCCCGCCATGCGCGAGGACTGGGCGGTGATGGGGGCGTACTTCCTGAAGTCCGGCTACTACGTGGCCCGCACCGACGGGGACGGCATGTACGCGCTGCTCGCCGAACTGCCGCCGCCCTGAGCGGTTGCCCGAGGTCGCCCGGGGCATCGCTCCGCCGGGCAGCGCCAGGACTCGGCCCGACCTAGGCTGACGGCCCCGGGCGATCCGGCGGCTCAGGAGGCACTCGTGGGCGACGACACGCTGGAACCGCCGCAGGAGCCCCGCGAGGTGCCCGACGATTTCGACTGGCCCAGCTTCGCGCAGCCGATGCCGGGTCACGGGGCTCTGAGCGACCGCTCCTGGGCGGTGCTCACGCACCTCAGCATCTTCGTGCTCGGGATCGCGTTCCCGCTCGCCGTCGTGCTGTTCAAGGGCCACAAGTCGCCGTACGTGTGCCACCACGCGGTACAGGCCATCAACTTCCACACCACCGTGCTGCTCGCGGTGCTGCTGTGCTCGTTTACCTCAGCACTGCTGGTCGGGCTGCTCATGCTGCCGGTGGTGCTCCTCACCGCCGCGACGCTCGCCGTCCGCGCCGCCATCCGGTCGGGGCACGGCGCCTGGCACCGCTACCCGATGACCCTCCGCTTCGTGTCCTGACCCCGTTGCCCCACTCGGGTAGCAGGGCGGCCCGCCGCCTCCCCGTCCCGGACGTGGGCCTCCCCGTCCCGGACGTGGGCCTCCCCGTTCCGGACGTGGGGCGCAGTCGAACGGGCCCGTCCGGCCAGGTCGGCCGGCGCCCCGCCTGACGCACGTGCGGCTGCGGGACACACCCGTGTGCGCGCCTCGGAACTGCGGGCGCAGCGCAACTGCGGTCGCGCGCGGGACCCGCAGAGCGGCTGGCAGGCTCCCCGCCCTCCCGCAACGCCGCGACGCCGGCCCCGGGTCTCCCTCCGTTCTCGCGCAACGCCGCGACGCCGGCCCCGGGTCTCCCTCCGCCCTCCCGCAACGCCGCGACGCCGGCCCCCGGGTCTCCCCGGCGACCGGCGTCGCGGACTGCTGGGCCGCGTGCGACCCGGATCGGACTAGTGCTGCAGCGCCTCGCGCGCCGCGCCCGCACCGGTGAGGGAGCGGACCTCCATCTCGGCGTACTTCTCCGCGTTGTACTCCTTGCTCGTGATCGTGCCGAGGAAGCCGAGCAGGAAGGACGCAGGGATCGAGACGATCCCGGGGTTGGACAGCGGGAAGAACGCGAAGTTGGAGGTCGGGAACATCGCGGTCGGGCTCCCGGACACGGCCGGCGAGAAGACGATCAGGCCGATCGTGAGGATCAGACCGCCGTAGATGCTCCACAGGCAGCCGCGGGTGTTGAACCGCTTCCAGAACAGCGAGTACAGGATCGTCGGCAGGTTCGCCGACGCCGCCACCGCGAAGGCCAGCGCCACGAGGAAGGCGATGTTCTGGCCGTTGGCGGCGATGCCGCCGAGGATGGCCACCGCACCGACGACGAGCGCCGCGATGCGGGCGACCCTCACCTCGGAGCCCTCCGGAGCGTTGCCGCGGTGGATGACGCTCGCGTAGATGTCGTGCGCGAACGACGCCGACGCGGTGATCGTCAGACCCGCGACCACCGCGAGGATGGTCGCGAAGGCGATCGCTGCGATGACACCCAGCAGGATCGTGCCGCCCAGCTCGAACGCGAGCAGCGGCGCCGCCGAGTTGGCCTTGCCCGGTGCAGCGTTGATCCGCGCGCCACCGACCAGGGCTGCCGCGCCGTAGCCCAGGGTGAGCGTGAACAGGTAGAACAGGCCGATCAGCCAGATGGCCCAGACGACGGACTTGCGGGCCTCCTTGGCGGTCGGCACCGTGTAGAAGCGCATGAGGATGTGCGGCAGACCGGCCGTGCCCAGCACCAGCGCCATGGACAGCGAGATGAAGTTCAGCTTCGCGAGCTCGGTGCCGTACGTCTTGCCGGGAGCCAGCTGGGCACCTGCGCGCGCCCCCTCACCCAGCAGGGTCGAGAAGTTGAAGCCGAACTTCGCGAGGACCCAGATGCTCATGACCGCGGCACCGGCGATCAGCAGGACCGCCTTGATGATCTGGACGTAGGTGGTGCCCTTCATGCCGCCGATGAGGACGTAGGCGATCATGAGGAGGCCGACCACGACGATGACCAGGCTCTGGCCGTTGCGGTTGGTGATGCCGAGCAGCAGCGCGACCAGGCCGCCCGCACCGGCCATCTGGGCGAGCAGGTAGAAGAACGACACCACCAGGGTGGAGGTGGCCGCCGCCGTGCGCACCGGACGCTCGCGCATCCGGAACGCCAGCACGTCCGCCATGGTGTAGCGGCCGGTGTTGCGCAGCAGCTCGGCGACCAGCAGCAGGGCGATGAGCCAGGCCACCAGGAAGCCGATGCTGTAGAGGAAGCCGTCGTAGCCAGTGAGGGCGATCGCACCGGCGATGCCCAGGAACGACGCGGCCGACAGGTAGTCACCGGCGATCGCGACGCCGTTCTGGCGACCGGAGAACGCGGCGCCACCGGTGTACATGTCACCGGCGCTCTTGCCCGTGGTCCGGCTGGCCCTGATCACCAGGCTCATCGTCACCACGACGAACGTGGCGAAGATGGCGATGTTGATGATCGGGTTGCCGATCTGGGCGGCGGGAGCCGCAGCAGCCAACAGATCCATGTCAGCGACCGCCCTCGAACTCGTCACGGATGCGGGTCGAGGCCGGGTCGAGGACCTTGTCCGCGTGGTGGATGTACAGCTGCGTGACCCCGAAGGTCGTCACGAACTGCAGCAGGCCGGCGATCAGGCCGAGGTTGATGTTGCCGAAGACCGGGGTGGCCATGAAGCCGGGGGCGTAGGCCGCGGTGAGGACGTAGGCGAAGTACCAGACGAGCGAGCCGATCGCGACGGGGATGACCCACCCGCGGTAGCGCTTGCGCAGGTCCTGGAACTCGGGGGTCTGTTGCATCGCGACGTAGCGCGCCTCGTCCGGCGTGTGCGTCGCATGCCCCCCGCCGTGCTGGGCACTGCTCACGAAGCCTCCTCGGGACGACGAGACGCCGCGGCGCTCGTCACAAACTGGGACACGACCTGAGCAGTATCTCAGCCCGAGGAGCCGCTGCGGTCAACAACCCCCCGAAACGCGGTGAGCCGCGTCACCCGCCGTACAGGCTGGCGTCCAGCCGGGACTGGTAGGTGGCCCGCGCGGCCTCCAGGGCCTGACCGACCGTGGTGATCCCGCGCTGCTGCAGCAGCGCGAGCAGCCGGACGAAGACCTCGCCGGTCACCAGCGCGTCGCCGAGCGCGGTGTGCCGGTCGGTCACGTCGACACCCAGCCGGGCGGCGATGACCTCGAGGGAGTGCTGCTCGTGGTCGGCGTGCAGTGCGGCGTCGAGCAGCAGGGTGTCGAGCACGGGCTGCGCGAAGCGGACGCCCGTCCGGTCCTGCCGGGCCCGGAAGAAGCTCATGTCGAAGCCGACGTTGTGGCCGACGAGGACCGTGTCCTCGGCGAACCGGGCGAACAGCGGCAGCGCCTCCTCCAGCGGTGGCTGGCCCTGCACCATGTCGTTGCTGATGCCGTGCACGGCGGCGGACGCGGCGGGGATCCGGCGGCGGGGGTCGACGAGTCGCTCGAACGTCTCCTGCCGCCGCAGACGGCCGTTGACCACCCGCACCGCGCCGATCGAGACGATCTCGTCACCCTCCTTCGGGTGGAACCCCGTCGTCTCGGTGTCGAAGACGGTGTACGCGAGGTCGCTCAGCTTGCGGTCCTGCCAGGACAGCGACTCCTCCGGCAGGTCGAAGAGATCGAAGTCGTAGAACTCCGGCCGGGGAGGGAGCTCCGCCGGCACCTGTGCGGCTCGGGGCGCTGCGGTGAGCGGGAGCAGCAGGCGCAGGTACGCGCTCTCCCGGTCGTCGCCGGCCCACAGCTCGGCGTCGTGCCGCTCCAGCACCTCGTGGACGTGGACGGCCGCGGCGCCCGAGAGGGGCTCGTCGAGCCACGGCCGGAACACGTCGGCTGGTGGCGCCTGCCCGTCCCAGCGAGCGTCCAGCCGGCCGTGACTGCCCGCGCAGGTGAGCGTGAAGCGCAGCTGCTCCACCGCGGACTTCTCCTGCAGCCGGGCGGCGAGGTGCCCGAGGGCACGAGCGAGGGCGTGGCTGTCCACGCGCATCCAGACCTCCGCGCCCGGGACCGTCGTGCAGGTGACCTTGGTCTCCCGCTCGATCTCACGGGCGAGCACCGTGAGCAGGTCGTCCCCCCACATGTCCGTGAGGTACCAGTCGCCGCCGAGGCTGCCGGCCTCCGAGACCCAGCCCTCGACCTGCTGTCCGAGCCGCTGGGACTCGTCCAGGATGATCCCGACGAACTGCCGGCGCTCCTCCGGCTCCATGTCCGGGTAGTCGAGCACCGTCTCGACCGCGGCGCGGATGCTGGCGAGGGACGCCCGCGTCGACTCGGTGAGGCCGCGCAGCAGCGCGTCGCGGCGGCGGCGGGCGTGCAGCTGGTCGGTCATGTCCTCGAGCACGAGCACGAAGCCGGTCACCTGCTGCTCCGCCCCGCGGACCGGGGCGAGCCGGACCTGAAGCAGCTGACCGTCGCGCAGGGCGGTGGACACGTGCGCGGAGACCGAGCCGGCTTCGATGAGCTCGAGCGCGTGCGTGATGAGCCCCCGGTCGACCACGCCGAAGACGCTGCGGCCGAGCCCGAGCGCGGGGTCGTCCGCGAGCAGCGCTCTGGCCGAGGAGTTGTAGAGCAGGACCCGCCCGCCGGTGCTGCACACGAGCACGGCGACGCTCAGGTCCGCCATGAGCGCCGCGAGCCGGTTGCGCTCCTGCTCGACGTCGGCCCGCGCGGCGGCGACCTCCGCGGCCACCTCGCGCTCGGCCGCCCGGCGCCGCTCCGCGAGGTCGTTGACGGCGGTGGCGAGCTCGGCGAGCTCGGGCGGCCCCGACGTGTCGACCTGGTGCTCGGGGTTGGCGTCGAGCAGCAGGCGCACGTCGGCCGCGAGACGGCGCGCGTAGGTCGGGTAGCTGCCGAAGGCGCGGAGGAGCAGGGCGGCGAGACCGGCGAGCAGGAGCACGACGCCGAGCGCGAGCGCGGGGACCTGGCCGCTCACCGCGGCTTGCTGCTCCGGCGCCGTGGCGGACCACATCACCGCCGCGAGCAGGGCGATCCCTCCGGCGACGTACAGCACGACGCCGGCCACCAGCCACGCGGCGCGGCTGCGCAGCAGCCCGCGGAGGTCCATCACCCGCCGCCCTGCAGCAGGGCGGTCACCTGCTCGACGAGCTCACGGGTGGAGAAGGGCTTCGTGACGTACGCGTCGGCGCCGACCTCCAGCCCCTTGGTCACCTCCGACTCACGGCCCTTCGCGGTGAGCATCACGATCTTGAGGTCGTTCCAGCCGGTCGAGCGCAGGGTCTGGCAGACCTCGTAGCCGTCGCGGTGCGGCATGTTCACGTCGAGCAGGACGAGGTCCGGCCGGAAGCGCTCCACCTCGGACAGCGCCGCGTCGCCGTCGCGCGCCACGCTGGTCTCGAAGCCGCTCTTCTTCATGAGGAACTGCAGCGACATGACGATGTTGGGCTCGTCGTCGACGATGAGGACCTTCCTCGCCACGCTCAGCCTCCCGTCTCCGCGCCACCCGACGCGCTGCCGACAGTGCTGCTGACCGTGGCGAGCGGTGCCACGGGGAGCGTGAACCAGAACGTAGACCCTTGTCCCGGCGCGCTCTCGACTCCCAGCCTGCCGCCCAGTCGCTCGACGATCTCCTTGCTGATGGGCAGCCCGAGGCCCGTGCCTGGCGGCCGGTTACCGGAGATCGACCCCGCCTGCCGGAACTTCTCGAAGATGGCCTCCTGATCGGCGGCGGCGATCCCGGGGCCGTTGTCGCACACCGACACGCGCACGGCCGCGTCGTCCACCTCCAGCCGTACGCCGACGCGGCCATGACCGGGCTCCACGAACTTGATGGCGTTGGACAGCAGGTTGACGACCACCTGCACGACGCGGTCGCGGTCGGCGGCCACCGCCGGCCCCTGTTCGGGCAGGTCGAGCTCCAACGCGACGCCCTTGTCGCGCACCAGCTGCCCCACGGTCGTCGCCGACGAGCGGACCACGTCACCGAGGTCGACGGGCTCGATCTGCCACTCCACCCGGCCGGACTCCAGCTTGGACATGTCCAGCACCTGGTTGATGAGCCGGGTCAAGCGCCCCGTCTCGTCGACGATGGTCTGCAGGAAGCCCGAGCGCTCGTCGGCGTCGAGCTCGGGGTTGTCGAGCAGGATCTCGCTGAAGGCGCGGATGGACGTCAGCGGCGTGCGCAGCTCGTGCGTCACCGTCGAGACGAAGTCGTCCTTGAGCCGGTCCAGCTCCTGCAGCCGCTCGTTGGCCTCCCGCAGCTCCGCCGTCGCCGCCTCGAGCTCGCGCGACTTGCGCTCGAGCGCCCGACTGGTCGCCAGCACCTGGGACGTCTCGTCGAGGATCGCCATGACCTCGCGGACGCCGAGCGGCTCCTCGCTCACCACCGACGCCACGACGAAGCGGGCCGAGGTGGAGCCGACCGCGCCCGCGAGGAGCGTCTCGACGTGGTGGACCAGGTCGCCGTCGGCCTCACGGTCAGGTTCGGGGGCGATGCCGGTCCGCTCGGCGTACGCCGCGACTGCGGCGCGGGCGGGGTCCGGCCCGATGAAGCGCTCGAGCAGCCGCTGGAGCTCCCCCACCGTGGTGGTCCCGCGGTAGAGCGCCCCGCTGCCCTCGATCGGCCGGGTGAAGACGTCGACGAACTTGGCCGCCTGCACGTGCTCCGCCGGGTCGCGCCGGCCGGACAGCGACAGACCCACGAACAACCCGACGTTGACGACCGTCGTCCAGGTCATCGCATGACTGATCTCGTCCAGGCCGTCCAGGCCGAACAGGGCGTGGGCCGCCAGCAGGCGCACCCCGAACGGCCCGTCGTCCACGAACCCGGTCGGCAGCCAGCCCGACGCCGCGAGGTAGGGCAGCAGCAGCGTGTAGGCCCAGACGACGAAGCCGCCGGTCAACCCGGCGACCGCGCCCCGGCGGGTGGCTCCGCGCCAGTAGAGGCCGCCGAGCAGGGCGGGCGCGAACTGCGCGACGGCGGCGAACGACACCAGGCCGATGGACACGAGTGCGGGGGCCTCGCCGGCGACGCGGAAGAAGACGAACCCGAGCAGCAGGACGAGCACGATCGTCGCGCGGCGGATGCCGAGGATCAGCCCGCCGAGCGCCTGCCGCCGGGCCAGCCGACCGCCGCGGCGCAGCAGCAGCGGCGTCACCAGCGAGTTGGACACCATGGTCGACAGGGCGATGGCCTCGACGATGACCATGCCGGTCGCCGCCGACAGCCCGCCGAGGAAGACGACCAGCACGAGCAGCGGCTGTGCGTCGGCCAGGGGCAGCGCCAGCAGGAAGGTGTCGGCGTTCGCGTCGCGCCCGAACTGCAGCAGACCGGCCAGCGCGACGGGCAGGACGAACACGTTCGCGAGCAGCAGGTAGAGCGGGAACATCCAGGTCGCCGTCTTCAGGTGCCGCTCGTCGACGTTCTCGACGACCGCCACCTGCCACTGACGGGGCAGCAGCAGGACGGACAGCATCGAGAGCACCGTGAGCCACAGCCACGACCCGTAGTCGCGGGTCGGCGTCCAGGTGAACAGCCGGGCCAGGTCGGGGCGCGCGGCGGCCTGCCCGAACAGGTCGCCGAAGCCGTCGAACAGTCCGAACACGACGTAGCAGCCGGCGGCCAGCAGCGCGACGAGCTTGACCACCGACTCGAAGGCGACCGCCGCGACCATGCCCTCGTGGCGCTCGGCGGCGTCCAGCGAGCGCGTGCCGAAGACGACGGTGAACGCCGCGAGCAGGAGCGCGACGTAGAGCGCGGTGTCCTGCAGCAGCGGCACCGGCGGCGGCAGGGTGGCGGTGCCGGCGAGCTCCGGGCTGCGCAGCAGGTCGAACGTTCCCGAGATGGCCTTCAGCTGCAGCGCGATGTACGGGACGATCCCGACGACGGCGATCACCGTGACGAGGGCGCCGAGGCCGCTGCTGTTGCCGTAGCGCGAGGCCAGGAAGTCCGACAGCGAGGTGATCCGGTTGCGCTTGCAGATCCGCACGATCTTGCGGACCACCAGCCACCAGACGACGAGCAGGACCGTCGGGCCGAGGTAGACCGGCAGGAAGCCGACGCCGTTGGACGCCGCACGACCCACGCTGCCGTAGTACGTCCACGAGGTCGCGTAGACGCCGAGCGAGAGCGCGTAGATGACGCCGCTGTTGATGACGCTGCGGCCGCGGGAGGCGCGGCGGTCGCCATAGGAGGCGATGGCGAACAGCAGGGCGAGGTAGGCCGCGGACGCGACGACGACGACCCAGGGCGCGATCACTCAGGACCCCCTGGTGGTCCACGCGACCAGCGCGATCACCAGCACCCACGCACCGAGCAGGTACGCCCAGAGCAGCGGCAGGCCGAACAGCAGGACAGGGCGGTCGAACAGCGCGAGGAACGGGAAGTTGAACAGCAGAAAGGCGAGGACCGCAGCCGCGATCAGCCGCTGACCTCGCAACGCTTCGCGCACCGCTGCCTCCTCCTCGCCTCGACCCGGGTGCGGTCTCAGGTGACCGTGTGCGTCGAGAAGCGCGAGGCGGTCACCGTCTGCACGTCGCGCAGGTGCCGCAGCGTGGTGCGCAGGTGGGTCCGGTCGTCGGCGGTGAGGTCCTCGAGCGGCACCAGGTTGTCGGGCTCCCGGCCGTGCCAGGCCTGCTCGACCTGGTGGCGCAGGCGCAGGCCGGTGAGGAAGCGGTACGAGTCGGCGAGCTCCGCGGCCCCCACCCGGCTCATCGTCGCGGCCTCGGCCGCGGCCTGCAGCCGCAGCACGGTGGTGCGCGCGCTCGAGCCGCCGACCAGCGCGTACAGCCGGGCCAGCAGGACGATGGCGGCGGTGCCCGCGCGCTTGACGTCGAGCGCGGAGTCGGGCGTGCGCAGCCGGCCGAAGAAGCTGAGCGGCGGACGGAACGTCACCGCGGCGCGGGCCATCTGGACCCGGAACGGACCCCGGGACCCGCCGGACACCAGCGCGCGGTCCAGCACGTCCACGGACAGGTGGCCGTGCACCGGCCGCACGTCGAGGAACACCTCGGCGCGCAGCAGCGCGTCAGGCTCGGGCCGCTCCACCCAGTCGTGGAACATCTGCCGGAACTCGCCGATCGGCCGGCACCAGTTGGTCGCCATGTAGCCCCCGTCGCACAGCGGCAGCCCGGCGCGGGCGAGCGCCGTGACGACGTGCCCGGCGAGCACGGGGAAGTACTCCATCGCCGTGTCGGCGCCGTCCTCGTAGGCCAGCGCGCTGTCCTGGTCGCTCGAGAGCACCTGCTCTCCCCGGCCGTGCGAGCCGAGCGACAGCCACGCGTACGTGCACGGCGGCGGGCCCATCTCGGTCTCGGCGAGCCCGAGCAGGCGGCGGGTCAGCGTGTCGTTGAGATGCGCCAGCACCTGAGTGACCTGCAGGACGTCGACGTCCGGGTCGCCGAGCAGGCGGCGCACGACGGACACCATCTCGTCCTGGTAGCCGTCGAGCGCGCCGACATCGTCGAGCCGGGACAGGCCGTCGACCAGCCGCCGCGGCTGGTCGAGCTCCTCCAGCAGGTCCACGGCTCCCCCGACGGGTCGGTGCGCGCTGCGCGCCCTGCGCTCGTCAGCGCGCTGCGGCAGCGCGCCGGGAGGGCGGGGCGGGCGTGCGGAGCCTAACCGCGCGAGCGCCCACCGGCCCCGGGAGTCCACGGCTCGCCGGGTCCGGGTCCCCCGCCTGTTTGCCGCGGCGGGGGCCGGTGGGATGGTGACACCCATCACGATCCGCGAAGGAGCTCACGTGACCGCAACGGAGACCAACCTGTCGGCCCTCTCCACAGAGAACCGGCGCTTCGAGCCGCCGGCGGAGCTCGCCGCGCAGGCCAACGTCAAGGCTGACGAGTACGGGCGGGCAGCCGCCGACCGGCTCGGCTGGTGGGCAGAGCAGGCCCGCCGGCTGACCTGGGAGCAGGATTTCACCCGCGTCCTGGACTGGACGCCGCCGGACGCCAAGTGGTTCCCGGACGGCAAGCTCAACGTCGCCGTCAACTGCGTCGACCGCCACGTGACCGCCGGCAACGGCGAGCGCGTCGCGATCCACTGGGTCGGCGAGCCCGAGGAGCACAAGCGCTCCATCACCTACGCCGAACTGCAGCGCGAGGTCTGCAAGGCCGCGAACGCGCTCACCGAGCTCGGTGTCAAGGCGGGCGACCGCGTCGGCATCTACATGCCGATGATCCCCGAGGCCGTCGTCTCGATGCTGGCCTGCGCCCGCGTCGGCGCGGCGCACACGGTGGTCTTCGGCGGCTTCTCCGCCCAGGCGCTGGTGGACCGGATCAACGACGTGCAGGCCGAGGTCGTGCTGACCTCTGACGGCGGCTACCGGCGCGGCGCACCGAGCGGCCTCAAGCCGATCCTCGACGAGGCGCTCCAGCAGTGCCCGCAGGTGCGCAGCGTCGTCGTCGTCAAGCGCACCGGCCAGGACGTCGCCTGGACCGAGGGCCGCGACGTGTGGTGGTCGGAGGTGGTCGACTCCCAGCCCGACACCCACCAGGCGCAGGGCTTCGACTCCGAGCACCCGCTGTTCGTCCTCTACACCTCCGGTACGACCGGCAAGCCCAAGGGCGTGGTGCACACCTCCGGCGGCTACCTCACCCAGACCGCGTGGACGCACTGGGCGGTCTTCGACCTCAAGCCGGAGACGGACGTCTACTGGTGCACGGCCGACGTCGGCTGGGTGACCGGGCACAGCTACATCACCTACGGCCCGCTCGCGAACGGCGCGACGCAGGTCTTGTACGAGGGCACCCCCGACTCCGGCGGCCGCGACCGACTGTGGCGCATCGCCGAGGAGTACGGCGTCACGCTGCTCTACACCGCGCCGACCCTCATCCGCACCTGCATGAAGTGGGGCGAGGAGGAGGTCACCAAGCACGACCTGTCCAAGCTCCGGGTGCTCGGCAGCGTCGGTGAGCCGATCAACCCCGAGGCGTGGATGTGGTACCGCCGCGTCATCGGCGGCGACCGGTGCCCGATCGTCGACACCTGGTGGCAGACCGAGACCGGCGCGATGATGTGCAGCCCGCTGCCGGGCGTCACCGCCACCAAGCCCGGCTCGGCGATGGGCCCGCTGCCGGGCATCGTCGTCGACATCGTCGACGAGAACGCCAAGACCGTCGGTGATGTCGGCGGCGGCTACCTCGTGATCCCCGAGGCGTGGCCGGCCATGATCCGCGGAGTGTGGGGTCAGCCGGAGCGCTACCAGGAGACCTACTGGTCGCGCTTCGAGGGCATCTACTTCGCCGGCGACGGCGCGAAGTGGGACGACGACCACGTGCTGTGGCTGCTCGGCCGCGTCGACGACGTCATGAACATCTCGGGCCACCGCATCAGCACCGCCGAGGTGGAGAGCGCGCTGGTCAGCCACCCGGCCGTGGCCGAGGCCGCGGTCGTCGGGGCCGACGACCCGACCACGGGCCAGGCGATCGTCGCGTTCGTCACCGTCCGCGGGTCTGTCGGCGAGGAGTCCAGCGGCGAGCAGCTCATCGCCGAACTGCGGAACCACGTCGGCAAGGAGATCGGCCCGATCGCCAAGCCGAAGAAGGTGCTCATCACGCCGGAGCTGCCCAAGACCCGCAGCGGCAAGATCATGCGGCGGCTGCTCCGCGACGTGGCCGAGAACCGGCAGATGGGCGACGTGACCACGCTCGCCGACCCGTCGGTGATGAACGCCATCAACGCCAACATGGCGTCGGGGGACAGCAAGGAGGGCTGAGCCTCCGCGCTCCCGCTCTCGAGGGGCACGTCCGCACTGCGGGCGTGCCCCTCGGCACGTCCCGCCCCGCGGGCAGCGCGGCGTATCGCGGGCACGGTCGGGTACGCACGACGCCAGGTGCGCCGGGAAGCCTGGTCGGCAGTCGGTTCTCGCCTGCCCCGAGGAGCTCTCGTGCCCCGCCCGACCGATGCGCGCCGTGCCACCGCTCCGCCACGACGCGGCGCCCGTCGCCTGGCCGCTGCCGCCGCGCGGCGGGCGGGCAAGCCGGTCGACGAGACGGCCTTCCTCGACTACCTGCGCGTCGAGCAGGTGGGCGGCACCGTGCTGCTGGCCGCCGCGGTCCTCGCCCTCGTCGCGGCGAACAGCCCCCTGGCGTCGGCGTACGAGTCGTTCCGGCACCTCACCTTCGGGCCCGCCGCGCTCGGCGCCCGGCTGGACGTGGAGCACTGGGTCGCCGACGGGCTGCTGGCGGTGTTCTTCTTCGTCGCCGGCCTCGAGGTCAAGCGCGAGCTCGTCGTCGGCGAGTTGTCCGACCGGCGCGCCGCAGCGCTCCCGGTCCTCGCGGCCGTGGGGGGCATGGTGGTGCCCGCCCTCGTCTACCTCGCGTTCACGCTGCCGGACGCCGCTGCCGCCCGTGGCTGGGCGATCCCGATGGCGACCGACATCGCGTTCGCGCTCGGCGTGCTGGCCGTCGTGGGTTCGCACGCGCCCGCCGGACTGCGGGTCTTCCTGCTGTCGCTCGCGGTCGTCGACGACCTCGGGGCCATCGCCGTCATCGCCGTCGCGTTCACGTCGGCGCTGGAGCTCGCCCCGCTCGCCGCCGCCGCGGTCCTGCTCGCCGGGTACGCGCTGCTGCAGCGGCGGCGGGTCACCTCGCCCTGGTTGTACGTCCCGCTCGCCCTCGCGGTCTGGCTGTGCGTGCACGCGTCGGGCGTCCACGCCACGGTCGCCGGCATCGGGCTCGGGCTGCTGACCCGGGTACGGGCCGACGAGGGCGAGGACCACGCCCCCGCCGACCGACTGGAGCACCGGCTGCAGCCGTGGACGGCCGGGCTGGTCGTGCCGCTGTTCGCCTTCACCGCCGCCGGCGTCACCGTGAGCGGCGACGTGCTCTCCGCCGCCGGGTCCGACCGCGCCGCGCTGGGCGTCGCCGCCGGGCTGGTGCTCGGCAAGCTCGTCGGCATCCTCGGGGCGGCGCTGCTCGCCGTGCGGCTCGGCCTCGGCCGGCTGCCCGACCGGGTCGCCTGGTCCGACGTCGCCGGGATCTCGCTGCTGGCCGGCACCGGGTTCACCGTGAGCCTGCTGCTCACCGTGCTCGCGTTCCCTGCCGACCCCGCGCGCGCCGACCGGGTCACCCTCGCCGTGCTCGTCGCCAGCCTGGCCGCGTCGCTTGCCGGCGCGGCCGCCATCCGCGCCCGGCGCTCGGCCCACCTGCAGGAGCCGCGCGCCTGCTGACCGCCCGGCCGCCGGAACCGCCCGCCGGACCCGGCCGCCGGACCCGGCCGCCGGACCCGGCGGACGGTGATCGCCCGACCCGTGTCGCGCCGGGCGGGCAGGGGTAGTGGCCGGAGCGGAGTGGAGACGATCTCGCTCCGGTAGGCCATCGACCCCCCGGGAGCAGGCGTGAGCACCCCCTCGCAGGACCACGGCACGCAGGAGCGCAGCCTCGGCCAGCTGATCAGCGCGGCGACCGCCGACCTGTCGACGCTGTTCCGCAAGGAGGTCGAGCTCGCCAAGACGGAGATCAAGCGCGAGGTGGTGCAGGCCGGCAAGGGCGCGGGTGCCTTCGGCGCGGCGGGCTTCACCGGTCTCCTGGCGCTGCTGTTCCTCTCCATCGCGCTGGCGTACGGCTTCAGCAAGCTCTACGGCGACCACGTCGGCCTCGGGTTCCTCACCGTGGGCCTGCTCTACCTGCTCGTCGCGGGCATCGCCGCGCTGATCGGCAAGAAGAGCATCAGCAAGGTGGGCGCGCCCGAGAAGACCATCGAGACGCTCAAGGACGACGTCGCGTTCGCCAAGAACCCGACGGTGGCGCCGACCCGGCGGACCCGGACGCCCGTCTGACCGGCCCGTCCGTCGCCGGCGTCGTACGGCCTGCCGCGGGCACCTCGGCCGTGGACGCGAGCGTCGTCCTCGTCGACGGCCCGTGGACCCACCGGGACGTGCCGGCAGGCGGCCTGCGCTTCCACGTCGCCGAGACGGGCCCACCGGACGGACCGCTCGCCCTCCTGCTGCACGGGTTCCCGCAGTTCTGGTGGTCGTGGCGCTCCCAGCTCGCGGCTCTCGGCGCGGCCGGGTTCCACGCCGTCGCCGCCGACCTGCGCGGCTGCGGCGCCAGCGACAAGCCGCCGCGCGGTTACGACGCTTACACGATGTCCGCGGACGTGGCCGGGCTGGTGCGCGCGCTCGGCGCCCGCGACGCCTTCCTCGTCGGCACCGGTCTCGGAGGGCTGCTGGCCTGGACCACGGCGACCCTCCAGCCCCGGAGCGTGCGCCGGA
>JALYNK010000006.1 GCA_030773235.1 Actinomycetota bacterium
GGCGCCGACCGCGCCCGGTCCGGCGCAGGTCGAGCCGGCCGCCGGCGCGCAGGCGCCGGCACAGCGGGCGCCGAAGCCAGAGCCCGTGCCGAGCAGCGACGGCCGCACCAGCACCCCGCTCAAGGGTGCGGCCGCCCGGGTCGTGACCAACATGAACGAGTCGCTGTCCGTGCCGACGGCGACCTCCGTGCGCGCGGTGCCGGCGAAGCTGCTGGCCGACAACCGCACGGTCGTCAACAACCACCTCCGCCGCGCGCGTGGCGGCAAGGTGTCGTTCACCCACCTCATCGGCTACGCGCTGGTGCGCGCCGTGGCCGACGTGCCGGTGATGAACAACGCCTACCAGGAGGTCGACGGCAAACCGCAGCTCGTGGTGCCGGAGCACGTCGGTCTCGGCCTGGCGATCGACCTCACCAACCCGAACGGCACCCGGTCCCTGGTCGTCGCCGCCATCCGGGGTGCCGACCGCATGGACTTCGCGCAGTTCCTCGCGGCGTACGAGGACATCGTGCGACGCGCCCGCAAGGGCAAGCTCACGACCGAGGACTTCCAGGGCGCGACGATCAGCCTGACCAACCCGGGCGGCATCGGCACGGTCCACTCCGTGCCGCGCCTCATGAAGGGCGCCGGCGCCATCATCGGCGTCGGGGCGATGGAGTACCCCGCCGAGTGGCAGGGCGCCTCGGACGAGACGCTCGCGCGCCACGGCATCAGCCGGATCATCACGCTGACCAGCACGTACGACCACCGGGTCATCCAGGGCGCGCAGTCGGGCGAGTTCCTGCGCCGCATGCACGAGCTGCTGCTCGGCGCCGACGGCTTCTACGACGACGTGTTCGCGGCGCTGCGCGTGCCGTACGAGCCGGTCCGCTGGGTGCAGGACGTCCAGGCCACCCACGAGGGCGAGCTCGACAAGGCGACCCGGGTCCACGAGCTCATCCACGCCTACCGCGTCCGCGGGCACCTGCTCGCCGACACCGATCCGCTCGAGTTCAAGGTGCGCTCGCACCCCGACCTCGACGTCGTCAACCACGGCCTGACGCTGTGGGACCTCGACCGCGAGTTCCCGGTCGCCGGGTTCGCCGGCCGGCGCGTCATGAAGCTGCGCGACGTCCTCGGCGTGCTGCGCGACGCGTACTGCCGCAACGTCGGCATCGAGTACATGCACATCCAGGACCCCGAGCAGCGCGCCTGGATCCAGCAGCGGGTCGAGAAGAAGGCCGAGCAGCCCGACCGCAACCTCCAGCTCCACGTGCTCAAGCGGCTCAACGCCGGCGAGGCGTTCGAGAACTTCCTGCAGACCAAGTACGTCGGACAGAAGCGCTTCTCCCTCGAGGGTGGCGAGTCGCTCGTCCCGCTGCTCGACGCCGCGCTCACCGGAGCGGCAGAGCACGGCCTGGACGAGGTCGTCATCGGGATGCCGCACCGCGGCCGGCTCAACGTGCTGGCCAACATCGTGGGCAAGTCGTACGGCCAGATCTTCCGCGAGTTCGAGGGCAACCTCGATCCGCGCACGGTGCAGGGCTCCGGCGACGTCAAGTACCACCTCGGTGCGGAGGGCACGTTCGAGTCGGCGACCGGGGCGAAGACCCGCGTCTCGCTGACGAGCAACCCGTCGCACCTCGAGGCGGTCGACCCGGTGGTCGAGGGCATCGTGCGCGCCAAGCAGGACGTGATCAACAAGGGTGAGACCGGCTTCACGGTCATGCCGGTCATGCTCCACGGCGACGCCGCGTTCGCCGGGCAGGGCGTGGTCGCCGAGACCCTGCAGATGGGCCAGCTGCGCGGCTACCGCACGGGCGGGACGTTCCACGTCGTCGTCAACAACCAGGTCGGCTTCACGACCGCGCCCGAGCAGTCACGCTCGAGCGTGTACTCGACCGACGTCGCCCGCACCGTCCAGGCGCCGATTTTCCACGTCAACGGTGACGACCCCGAGGCGTGCGTGCGCGTCGCGCGCCTGGCGTTCGAGTTCCTCCAGGAGTTCAAGAAGGACATCGTCATCGACCTCGTGTGCTACCGCCGGCGCGGTCACAACGAGGGCGACGACCCGTCGATGACGCAGCCGCTCATGTACGACGTCATCGACAAGAAGCGCTCGGTGCGCAAGACGTACACCGAGCAGCTCGTGGGCCGCGGCGACATCACGCTCGAGGAGGCCGAGGAGGCGCTGAAGGACTACCAGGCGCAGCTCGAGCGGGTTTTCCGGGAGACGCGCGACTCCTCTGGCGGCAGCGGCGGCGAGCCGCCGATGGCCGACGTGCACTCGCTGGCGCAGGTGCCGACGGCGACCACGCAGGAGGTGCTCGACCGCATCGGCCAGGCGTTCAGCGAGCTGCCCGAGGGCTTCACCGCCCACCCCAAGCTCGCGCCGCTGATGCAGCGCCGGGGAGCGATGGTGCGCGACGGCGGCATCGACTGGGGCATGGGCGAGCTGATCGCGTTCGGCTCGCTGCTCGTCGACGGGACCCCCGTCCGGCTGTCCGGCCAGGACTCGCGGCGCGGCACGTTCGTGCAGCGGCACGCCGCGCTGGTCGACCGCAAGACGGGCGACAGCGTCGTCCCGCTGCGCGCGCTGGGGTCGTCCGCGCCGTTCCACGTCTACGACTCCCTGCTGTCGGAGTACGCGGCGCTGGGCTTCGAGTACGGCTACTCGGTGGCCCGGCCCGAGGCGCTGGTGCTGTGGGAGGCGCAGTTCGGCGACTTCGTCAACGGCGCGCAGATCGTCATCGACGAGTTCATCTCGGCCGGCGAGGCGAAGTGGGGCCAGCGCAGCGGCGTGACGCTGCTGCTGCCGCACGGTTACGAGGGCCAGGGGCCGGACCACTCCTCGGCGCGCATCGAGCGCTTCCTGCAGCTGTGCGCCGAGGACAACATGACGGTCGCCTACCCCTCGACCCCGGCGCAGCACTTCCACCTGCTGCGGGCGCAGGCCAAGAGCCCGGTCAACCGACCGCTCGTCGTGGCGACGCCGAAGTCGATGCTGCGCCTCAAGGCCGCCGTGAGCGCCCCTCAGGACTTCACCCGGGGCGGCTGGCAGCCCGTGCTCGCCGACCCGGAGTCCCCGGACCCCGGCGGCGTGCGGCGCGTGGTGCTGTGCAGCGGCAAGGTCTACTACGACCTCGCGGCGGCGCGGCGCAAGGCAGGCGCCGACCGGATCGCGATCCTCCGGCTCGAGCAGCTCTACCCGGTGCCGGGCGAGGAGCTCGCTGACGCGCTGGCCCGCTATCCGCAGGCGACCGACCTCGTCTGGGCGCAGGAGGAGCCGGCCAACCAGGGCGCCTGGGCGCACGTCGCGCTCAACCTGCCGGAGCACCTCCCGGAGAACCTGCGGCTGCGCCGGGTCTCGCGGCGCGCGGGGGCGTCGCCGGCCGCCGGCTCGAGCAAGGTGCACGCCGCGGAGCAGGTGGCGCTGGTGGAGGCGGCTCTGTCCTAGCAGCAGGTCGCGACCGAGTAGGGCGGTGTACGCCACCGACCGGGGCATCGAGGAGCTCGCCGAGCGGCGCGGGGAAGAGACCGTGCGGCTCGGCGAGCTCGCCGAGCGGCTCACGCAGTTCGTCGACCTGCACCCGGAGTTCGAGGACGCCGTCGAACGGCTCGCCACCTGGCTGGCGCGCCTCGAGGACGACGAGGACCAGCCGCTCCCCGAGTAGGCGGGTGCTGCGCCGTCAGCGCCGCACGGCCGCGCGCAGGACGGCGACGTTGACCGCGAGCACGGCCGCGCTCATCGCCGCCGCGCGGCGCTGCAGCACGCCCGTGGCCGTCGCGGCCGCGACCGCGGCGAGGTCGGCGGCGGTCAGGGGGAGGAACAGCGCCGCGGACCGGCGCACGTCGACCGGAACGCGGGTGAGCAGAGCCAGGCCGAGTACCGCCTGGCGCGCCGCGACGAGCCGCACGAGGAGAGGCAGCGCCGCGTCCTCGTCCGCGGTCCGCACCCCGGCGGCCGACGCCAGCAGCCGCGGCCGCACCAGCCCCACGGCGGCGAGCACCAGCGACACCCCGCCGACCGCGGGAGGCACGCGGTCCAGCGCGTCCGGCGGTCCGCTCACCACCGGGGCGGCGGCGGGGCGTAGGGGCCGAAGCGCGGCTGGGCGATCTGCCGGTCCCGCCCGCTGCCGCGGATCGGCAGCACGAGCAGCGCGCCGAGCACGAAGCCGATCACGTGGGCCAGGTACGCCACGCCGCCACCGGCGTCGGTGATGCCCGCACCGCGGAAGTAGAGGTACTGCAGCAGGAACCAGCTGCCCAGCACCAGCCACGCCGGCAGCCGTACGGGCAGGAAGAAGAAGAACGTCAGCAGCGACCAGATCCGGGCGTGCGGGAAGAGCACGAGGTACGCCCCGAGCACGCCGGCCACCGCGCCCGAGGCGCCGACCAGCGGGGTCTGCGACGTGGGGTCCGCGATCGAGAAGCCGTACGTCGCCGCGTAGCCGCAGGCCAGGTAGAAGACGAGGAACTTCAGCCGGCCGAGCCGGTCCTCGACGTTGTTGCCGAACACGTACAGGTAGAGCATGTTGCCGATCAGGTGCAGCCAGCCGCCGTGCAGGAACATCGCCGACAGCACCGACAGGACCGGCGGCATCTCGTACGTCGGAGAGCCGGTGACGCACCCGACGCGACCGCGCTGGTCGCGCCCGACCTCCCCCGTCGCGACATCCGGGTCGGGCTGGTTGCTCACCACCTCGGCGGGCGTGGCGGCGTAGCGGTCGAGGAACGCCAGCTGCGTGCACTGCGCCTGAGCGCTGCCGCTGCCGGTGATCGTCAGCGCGATCGGGCTCAGCAGGAAGACGACGACGTTCGCGGCGATCAGCAGGTACGTGACGACCGGGGTGCGGCGGACCGGGTTGACGTCGTGGACCGGCAGCACCACGGTGCGGGGCTCCTCTACGGGGTCAGGACGAGCTTCCCGAACACGTTGCCCGACTGCATCCGCTCGAAGCCCCGCCGGGCCTCGGACAGCGGCAGCACGTCGTCGACGAGCGGGCGGACGCCGGTGACGTCGCAGAAGCGCAGGAGGTTCTCGAGCTCGCCCCGCGTGCCCATCGTCGACCCCACGACGCGCAGCTGGAGGAAGAACAGCCGGTTGAGGTCGGCGGAGGGGTCGGCGCCGCTCGTCGCGCCCGAGATCACGAGGGTCCCGCCCGGCCGCAGCGCGCGCATCGAGTGCGCCCAGGTCGCCTTGCCGACCGTCTCGACGACGGCGTCGACACGGCCGGGCAGCCGGGCGCCGGTCTCGAAGACCTGCTCGGCGCCGATCTCCTGCGCGCGCCGCCGCTTGTCCTCGTCGCGGCTCGTCGCCCAGACCTGCAGGCCGGCGGCGCGGGCCAGCGAGATCGCGGCCGTGGCGACGCCGCCGCCGGCGCCCTGCACGAGCACCGTGTCGCCGGGCTGCAGCCCGGCCTGCGTGAAGAGCATCCGGTACGCGGTCAGCCACGCGGTCGGCAGGCAGGCCGCCTGCTCGAACGACAGGCCGGCGGGCTTCGGGACGAGGTTGCGCGCGGGCACGACGACCTGCTCCGCGAACGTCCCCTGGTGGACCTCGCTGAGGATGCTGCGCTTGGGGTCGAGCGTCTCGTCGCCCCGCCAGTCCGGGTCACCGACGATCGCGTGCACGACGACCTCCCGGCCGTCGTCGGTCACGCCCGCGGCGTCGCACCCCAGGACCATCGGGAGCCGGCTCTCCGGGAGGCCGACCCCGCGCAGCGACCAGAGGTCGTGGTGGTTGAGCGACGCGGCGCGGACGTGCACCCGGGCCCAACCGTCGGGGACCTGGGGCTCCGGCCCGTCCTCGACGGCGAGGCCGGACAGCGGGTCGTCGGCGGACTGGGAGACGCAGGCGGCAGCGAGCACGGGCCGACCCTAGCGACGGGCCGCGTGCCTGCGGCCGGGGGCCGCCGGAGGAGCGCTACCGGCGGGCCACGCCCTCCTCGCGCGCCGCCCGGGCCACCGCCGCGGACACCGCGGGCGCCACCCGGGGGTCGAAGGCCGACGGGATGACGTGGTCGTCGCGCAGCTCGTCGGCGATGACGTCCGCGAGCGCGGCCGCTGCGGCCCGCTTCATGCCCTCGGTGATCCGGGGAGCGCGGACCTCCAGAGCACCCGCGAACACCCCGGGAAAGGCCAGCACGTTGTTGATCTGGTTCGGGAAGTCGCTGCGCCCGGTCGCGACGATCCGCGCGCCCGCCGCGCGGGCGACGTCGGGGTGCACCTCCGGGTCGGGGTTGGCCATCGCGAACACGATCGCGTCCGGTGCCATCGCCGCGACCGCCTCCTGAGGGATCGTGCCGCCCGACAGGCCCAGGAAGACGTCCGCGCCGGCCAGCGCGTCGGCGCACGACCCGGTGAGGCAGCTGCGGTTGCTCTCCGCCGCGAACGCCGCCTTCGCGTCGTTGAGGTCGTCGCGGCCCACGTGCACGATCCCGCGGGTGTCGGCGACGGCGAGATCACCCACTCCGGCGTCGAGCAGCATCCGCGAGACCGCGATGCCCGACGCCCCCGCGCCGCTGCAGACCACGCGCAGGTCGGCGAGCGCGCGGCCGGTCAGCCGGGCGGCGTTCTGCAGCGCGGCCGTGACGACGATCGCCGTGCCGTGCTGGTCGTCGTGGAACACCGGGATGTCGAGCCGCTCCTGCAGCCTGCGCTCCACCTCGAAGCAGCGCGGCGCGCTGATGTCTTCGAGGTTGATGCCGCCGAAGCCGGGCGCCAGGCGCGCGACGGTCTCGACGAGCTCGTCCACGTCGGTCACGTCGAGGCACACGGGCACGGCGTCGACCCCGCCGAAGTGCTTGAACAGCAGGGCCTTGCCCTCCATCACCGGGAGGGCGGCGGCGGGCCCGATGTCCCCGAGGCCGAGCACGGCCGTGCCGTCGGTCACCACGGCGACGACGTGCGACTTCCAGGTGTAGTCGTGGACCAGCGACGGGTCCGCGGCGATGGCCAGGCACACCTGCGCGACTCCGGGCGTGTACGCCAGCGACAGGTCGTCGCGGCCGGTGAGCGGGACCGTGGAGACCACGCCCAGCTTCCCGCCCTCGTGCAGCCGGAAGACGGGGTCGTCCTCCCGCGGGGTTGCGGTCACGGGCTCCTCCGGCGGGCGGTGTCGTACGGGGGGCGGCTGCGCGGGTGGCGTGGGGGGCTGAGCGGGGAGAGCCGGCGGCGGGCGAGCGGGGGTCGGCGCGCGGTGGCGCGGCTCCCGCACCTGCGGCCCGGCCCGGGGGCGGTGGTCGGCCGCGGACGGGTCGCTGTCGCGGGCCGGCGTGCGGTGCGGGTCCGGGCAGCGTGGCCCAGATCCGTGGGACAGCGGCGCGGCGCACAGATGCTGCCACGCGCCGTGGTCAACCCGGCGGCAGCGCTGCCGACCGGCGCGGCCGGAGGCCGCGGCGCACCGGGCCCAGCCGGCCGGGTGGCCAGTAGCGGGCGACCACCACCGCCTGCACGTCGCCGACGCCGCTCACGGCACCCGGCTCGCCCGCGTTGTCCGACGCCAGGAGCCACCCGTCGTCCACGGCACGCACCGCCCGCTTGACGACCTGCAGCTCCGGCCGGTCGCGCAGCACCCCGACGACGACGTCGCCGGCCCGTGCCGGGGCACCCCAGCGCACCAGCAGGTAGTCGCCCTCGGCGAGCAGCGGGAGCATCGAGCGGCCCGCCACGGCCACCGCGCCGAGCGGCACGTCGATCACCTCCGCACTAGGCTCGTCGGCATCCTCCGGCGCGCCCTGGGCACGTTCGGACTCCCAGCACCGACGAAGGGACCCTCCCGTGCGGCTGCCCCGCCTCACCCCCCGCACCACCGTCTCCGCGCACTGCGACCTGCCCTGCGGCGTGTACGACCCCGCGCAGGCCCGCATCGAGGCGCAGTCGGTCAAGGCGATGCAGGCGAAGTACCAGGCCAACGAGGACCCGGTCTTCCGCCAGCGCGCCGTCCTCATCATCGAGCAGCGCGCCAGCCTCGCGAAGCACCACCTCGCCGTGCTGTGGCACGACTACTTCAAGACGCCGCACTTCGAGCAGTTCCCGCAGCTGCACGGGCTCATCAACGACACCATCAAGCTCGCCAGCGGCACCGGCAGCAAGCAGGACATGGACCCGGCCAGCGGCCAGAAGCTCCTCGACGGCATCGACGCGATCGCCGACATCTTCTGGCAGACCAAGGGCAAGCAGTACGTCCTGCCCCAGTCGGCCGACCAGGCCTAGCACCCCGTAGGCCCAGCACCCGTAGGCCCAGCACCCCGTACTCCCCGCAGGCCCGGCACCGCCAGGTGCCGCCTGCTGCTGTACTCACCGCGTGACGGCTGTCCCGAGCACGTGACGTCGACCGGGACGTCCACCGCGACGTCGACCGTGAGCCGGCCCGTGACGTCGACCGGAGTGGCGGACGACCTGCCCGGCGAGCTCGTCCTGCTCCGCCACGGGCAGACCGAGTGGTCGCGCACACACCGGCACACCGGGCTGACGGACGTCCCGCTCACCCCTCTCGGCGAGCGGCAGGCGGCTGCGCGAGCGGACGCACTGTCCCGACGACGGCCGGTGGCCGCGTTCACCTCGCCGCTGCAGCGCGCCCGGCGCACGGCCGAGCTCGCCGGTCTCGCGGCCGAGGTCGAGGTCGACCACGACCTGCTCGAGTGGGACAACGGCGCGTACGAGGGCCGCACGACGGCTGACATCCGAGGCGACCACCCGGGCTGGTGGCTCTGGACCGACGGCGCGCCGGGCGGCGAGTCGGCTGAGCAGGTCGGTGTCCGCTGCGCCCGCACGGTCGCCCGCGTCGCGCCGCTGCTGGCGCAGGGCGACGTCGTGCTCGTCGGACACGGCCACGCGCTCCGCGCGCTCGCCGCCGTCTGGCTCGGGCTCCCCGCCTCGCAGGGCGGGCTGTTCACGATGGACGAGGCCGGGCTGTCGGTGCTCGGCACCTACCGCGGGCACCGGGTGGTGCGCCGGTGGGGCGTGCCCGCGGAACCCGCCGGGCAGGTCGCGTGATCCGACCCGCGCTGCCCGAGGACGTGCCGGTGCTCCTCGAGCTCGTGCGCGAGCTCGCGGCGTACGAGCGCGAGCCCGACGCGGTCAGGGCCGGCGCGGACGACCTCGCCCGCGCGCTGTTCGTCGAACACACCTGTTCGGCCCACGTCGCGGTGCAGGGCGACCAGGTGGTCGGGTTCGCGCTCTGGTACCCCACGTTCTCCACCTGGGAGGGCCGTCCGGGGCTGTGGCTGGAGGACCTCTTCGTCCGGCCACCCGCGCGGGGCACGGGGCTCGGCCGCGACCTGCTGCGCGCGCTGGCCCGGGTCTGCGTCGAGCGGGGCTGGACGCGGTTCGAGTGGTGGGTGCTCGACTGGAACGAGCCCGCGATCGGCTTCTACCGCTCTCTCGGGGCGGTGCCGCAGTCCGACTGGACGACGTACCGGGTCGACGGCGACGCCCTGCGCCGGCTCGCCGGCTGACGGGCGTCCGGCCCGCCCCCGCGCGGGCCCGGGCGGGGCGACGGGCGGAGCCCCGGCTCCCGCGGCGCCGCGTGACCCACGGCACCGGTCGACGACCTGGTCGCCCACTACGATCGCCGGAGCCGCCGTGCCCGCGACGGCCGGGGAGGAGCACGGTGGAGCTGACCGGGACCGTCGCTGCGGGGCGAGCCCTCTCGGGCGCCAGCCGCGACGTGGTCACGCTGCGGCTGCCGGCTGCGGGTGCCTACCTGTCCGTGCTGCGCACCGCCACGGCGGGGCTGGCCTCCCGGCTGGACTTCACCATCGACGACATCGAGGACCTCCGGATCGCCGTGGACGAGGCCTGCGCCATGCTCCTGGCCCGGTGCGTGCCCGGCGCCGACCTCGAGTGCTCGTTCGAGCTGACCGACGACGCGATCGCCGTCTCGGTGACGGCGCCGACCCTGGACGGCGAGCAGCCGTCGCGCGACACCTTCGCCTGGACCGTCCTCACCGCGCTCGCGGGCGAGGTCGACAGCTCCGTCGACGCCGACCGCAAGGTCACGCTGGCGCTGCGCAAGCGCCGGGAGCAGCCGGTGGGCGGCGGGTCCGGAGCCAACCGGTGAGCGACTCTCCCGAGGCCGTCGTCGACCTACCGGTGCAGGACCGGCCCGCCGACGTCGAGACGCCCGACCCCGCGGTCAGCGCGCGCAGCGAGAAGACCACTGCTGACCGCGCGCACGCCCGGGGGCTGTTCGCCGAGCTCGCCGCGCTGCCGCCGGACGACCCGCGGCGGGCGCGGCTGCGCGACGAGCTGGTGGAGCAGCACCTGCCGCTCGTCGAGTACCTCGCCCGCCGGTTCCGCAACCGCGGCGAACCGCTCGACGACCTGGTGCAGGTGGCGACGATCGGGCTCATCAAGAGCGTCGACCGCTTCGACCTCGACCGTGGCGTGGAGTTCTCCACGTACGCGACACCGACCATCGTCGGCGAGATCAAGCGGCACTTCCGCGACAAGGGCTGGGCCATCCGCGTTCCGCGCCGCCTCCAGGAGCTCAAGCTCAGCCTGACCAAGGCGACGAGCGAGCTGTCGCAGAAGAACGGCCGCTCCCCCACCGTCGCGGAGCTCGCCGGGCACCTGGGCCTGTCCGAGGAGGAGATCCTCGAGGGCCTCGAGTCGGCGAACGCCTACTCCGCGGTCAGCCTGGACGCCCCTGACGGCGGTGACGACGACTCCCCCTCGGTCTCCGACTCGCTCGGAATCACCGACGACTCGCTCGAGGGCGTGGAGTACCGCGAGTCGCTCAAGCCGCTGCTGGAGAAGCTCCCGGCCCGCGAGAAGAAGATCCTCCTCCTGCGGTTCTTCGGCGGGATGACGCAGTCGCAGATCGCGGGCGAGCTCGGGATCAGCCAGATGCACGTGTCCCGGCTGCTCGCCCGCACCCTCGCGCAGCTGCGCGAGGGCCTGCTCGCGGAGGACTAGCCGCTCAGCGCTGCTGGTGGAGGTCGCGGTAGGCGTCGCGGGACTCGCGCCGGCTGAGCAGGTACAGCACGCCCGCGGCCAGCACGAGCAGCGGCAGCGCGAGGACGTACACCCGGCCCTGCAGCAGGCCCCAGGCCACGACGACGAGGAACAGCTGCGTGACGATCGCCGGGGAGAAGGCCCACACGCGCGGAGCGGCGAGCCCGCGCGCCACCGCGAGGACGCCCGCGCCGGCGAGCAGGGCCAGCAGGCCCTCGAGCACCGTCCCCAGCCGGTCCTCCGGCTGCGCGAGCACCGGCGAGAGGGCGTACGCGACGGCGACCAGCGTCAGCGCGACCCCCTCGACCGCGACGAGGAGCGCCGCGCGCCGCAGAGCCGTCGTGCTCACGGTTGAGCAGGCTAGCGGTGGATAGCCTGCCCGCCGTGCGCGCGCTGCTGGTCGTCAACCCCGCTGCCACGGCGCTGACCCCGCGGCTGCGCGACGTGCTGGCCCACGCCCTGTCCAGCGAGGTCCGGCTGGAGGTGCGCGAGACCAAGTCGCGCACGCACGCCACCGAGCTCGCTGCTCAGGCGTCTGCCGAGGGCTGCGACGTCGTCGTCGCGCTCGGCGGGGACGGCACGGTCAACGAGGTCGTCAACGGGCTGCTCGCCGACGGCCCCGGTCCGCACGTCCCCGCGCTCGGCGTCGTCCCGGCCGGCAGCACGAACGTCTTCGCGCGCGCTCTGGGACTGCCGAACGCGCCGGTGGAGGCCGCCGGCGCGCTGCTCGACGCCCTGCGCGCCGAGCGGCGGCGCACCGTGGGGCTCGGTCAGGTCGAGGACCGGTGGTTCACGTTCAACGCAGGGTTCGGCCTCGACGCCGCCGTGGTGCGGCGCGTCGACGGGCACCGTCGGCGCGGGCGACGGGCCACGCCCGGCCTGTTCGTGCGCAGCGGCGCGCGCCAGTTCCTCCTGCACGCCTCGGCGTCGCCGTCCATCGTGCTCGAGCAGCCGGCAGCGACGACGCGGCGCCTCGGGGTCGCACTGGTCTGCAACACCTCGCCGTGGACGTACCTCGGCGACCGACCCGTGGTGCCCTGCCCCCGCGCGTCCTTCGCCAGCGGCCTGGACCTGTTCGGGCTGACGACGCTGCGCACCGTCCCCCTCCTGCGCAGCCTGCGGCAGGTGCTGAGCGAGCAGCCCCACCTCACCGGTCGGTCGGTCGTCCAGGTGCACGACGCGGCCGAGATCGTGCTCAGCACGTCCGCTCCGCTGCCCCTGCAGATCGACGGCGAGGACCTCGGCGACCGCTCCCGCGTGGTGCTGCGGTCCCGGCCCGACGCGCTGCAGATCGTGGTGTGAGCGCTCGCCGGAGGCGTAGCACGTCCCGATTGCCCGCCCGACCTGCACGGGAGGCCAGGCCTGGTCCTTGCGCCGGCACGCCAGCCGGTGCAAAGGTGGCGGCGCAGCGCGTCGGCCTGGTCACCCCGGTGCCGCCGCTCCGGCCCGGTCGACCCCTCTGACCGCGCCAGCAGGAGTGCTGCCTGTGCCGGGCAGCACTGTGCCGGGCAGCGCTGCACGACCCGCCGCACCGCCGCGGCAGGACGCCAGCGGGTGGCGGTGCGCCACCCGCCCGTGGACGAGGAGTTGGACCGCATGGACTGGCGCCACCACGCTCTCTGCCGGAACGCCGACCCGGAGATGTTCTTCCCCGTCGGCACAGCAGGTCCGGCGACCACCCAGGTCGAGCAGGCCAAGCGCGTGTGCCGGCAGTGCGCCGTGGTCAGCGACTGCCTCACGTGGGCGCTCGACAGCGGGCAGGACAGCGGCGTCTGGGGCGGCACCAGCGAGGAGGAGCGGCGCGCGCTCAAGCGGCGCGAGCTGCAGCTGCGCGCCTCCACCGTCTGACCGGAGCTCCTGATCCCCCGCCCCGCGGGGCGGGGGACGTGGGCGCCCGTCGGCCCGAGCGGCTGCCGGCGGAGGGCCTGGTCAGCCCGTCACGGGCACGTCGACGGACGCGCACGTGCCGCCGGTGTCCGAGGCGTGCACCTCCAGCGTGCCCCGCAGCTCCCCCTCGACGAGGGTGCGCACGATCTGCAGGCCGAGCCGGCCGTGGCGGGCGAGGTCGAAGCCGAGCGGGAGCCCGGCGCCGTCGTCCGAGACGAGGACGCGCAGGCGCCCGTCGTGCCGCTCCAGACGCAGGTCCACCGAGCCCGGCCGGTCGGCGAGGCCGTGCTCCAGCGCGTTCTGCACGAGCTCGGCGACCACGAGGGACAGCGGCGTGGCGACCTCGGCGGGCAGCAGCCCCGCGGTCCCGGTCCGGTGCGCGCGGACGAGCGTCTGCGACGCCCCGACCTCGGTGCACATGGCGAGGACCCGGTCGGCGACGCCGTCGAAGGCCACCGTCTCGTCCGCCGACAGCGACAGCGTCTCGTGGACCAGCGCGATGCTCGCCACCCTGCGGACCGACTCCTCGAGCGCGGCTCGCGCGCTGTCGTCGGGCAGCCTGCGGGCCTGCAGCCGGAGCAGCGCCGCGACCGTCTGCAGGTTGTTCTTCACGCGGTGGTGGATCTCGCGGATCGTCGCGTCCTTGCCGATGAGCTGCCGGTCGCGGCGCCGCAGCTCGGTCACGTCGCGCACGAGCACGAGCGCGCCGCGCGGTTCCCCGCCCGGCACGAGCGGCATGGCGCGCAGCAGCACGGTGGCGCCCCGGGCCTCCACCTCGGCGTCGCGCGACTCGCGCAGCTGCAGCACCGCGCTGAGCGCCGCGGACACGCGCGGCTCGTCCTTCTCCCCTGCCGCGACCGGGAGCCGCGCGAGCGTCGAGCCGAGGTGCGTGCCGAGCAGCGGGCCGGCGACTCCGAGCCGGCGGCAGGCGGACTGCGCGTTGGGGCTCGCGTACACGACGTGCCCCGTCCGGTCGAGCCGGACCAGCCCGTCGCCCACCCGCGGGCCCGTCTCGGGGTCTGCTGACCGCCGGGGGTACGGGAACGAGCCCTCGGACAGCATCTGCAGCAGCTCCCCGGCGCTGCTGAGGTAGGCCAGCTCCAGCGGGCTCGGCGTGCGCCCGACGGCGACGTGCGCGTCCCGCGACACGATGGCGATCGGTCCGCGCGGACCGGGGACGGGCACCGCCTCGCGCCGCACCGCCACGGATCCGGAGCGGTCCGGCTCCCGCTCCCGCACGGCACGGCCCTCGCGCCGTGCGCGCTCCAGGCGAGCGGCGTCGCGTCCCGTGCGGACCGCGCCCACGACGTCGTGCGCGTACACCGTCGGGCCGGTCGTCGGGCGGATGTGCGCACCCGCCAGCCACTCGCCCTCGCCGGTGCGGACCCAGAGCACGAGGTCGGCGAAGCTGAGATCGCTCACCAGCTGCCACTCCGCCACCAGCGCGTGCAGGCGGTCGACCTCGTCGGCGGAGAGCGGCGTACGACTGCGCAGGAGGTCGCCGAGGGTCGACACCGGACGAGGCTAGTGCGGCCGACCCGTCCGGGCCCTCCGGGAGTCCGCTCACCCTCCAGGAG
>JALYNK010000007.1 GCA_030773235.1 Actinomycetota bacterium
CGACCTCACCGGCGTCCTCACCGCCGCCCGCGACGGTGAGCTCGCCGCGCTCGTCGTCGGCGGCGTGGACCCCGCCGACTGCCCCGATCCGGAGCTGGCGCTCGACGCCCTGGACCGCGTGCCCTTCCTCGTCAGCCTCGAGCTGCGCCGCTCGGCGGTCACCGACCGGGCCGACGTGGTGCTGCCCGTCGCGTCCGCGGTCGAGAAGAGCGGCACGTACCTCGACTGGGAGGGCCGTGCCCGGCCCTTCGACCAGGTGCTGCGCCTGTCCGGCGCGCTGACCGACGGTCGCGTGCTGCACGTGCTCGCCGACGAGATGGACGCGCCGCTCGACCTGCCCGACCACACGGCGGCCCGCGCCGAGATCGGCCGGCTCGGCTCCGCGGTGCGCCACCCCGCGCCGCCGCAGGTCCCGGCCGGCTCCCCGGCCGACCCCGGGGCGGGCGAGGCGGTGCTCGCGACCTGGCACTGGCTGCTCGACGGCGGCTCGCTGCAGGACGGCGAGCCGTTCCTGGCCGGCACGGCGAAGAAGAGCCGGCTGCACCTGTCGCCGGCCACCGCTGCCGAGATCGGTGCCGCGGCAGGCGGCCTCGTCACCGTGCGCACCGGGCGGGGCAGCCTCACCCTGCCGCTGGTGCTCGCCGACCTGCCGGACCGGGTCGTCTGGGTGCCCACCCGGACGGCCGACGGCGCGGTCCGCCGCGATCTCGCCGCCGCTCCCGGCGACGTGGTGCGCTTGTCGGTGTCCCCGTCCGGATCCCCAGCCCTGTCCGCTGCTGCCGCCGGGAGCGCCGCATGACCCCCCTCGCCGCGACGGCGGACAGCCAGCAGCTGCCGCTGACCAGCTTCGGCAACGAGCCGTTGTGGCTGACGGTCGCGAAGGCCGTCTTCGTCTTCGTGCTGCTCGTGCTCATCACGCTGTTCACGATCGTCTTCGAGCGCAAGGTCGTCGGGCGCATGCAGCAGCGCCCCGGGCCCAACCGGGTCGGCCCGGGCGGCTGGCTGCAGTCGCTCGCCGACGGGCTCAAGCTCGCGCTCAAGGAGGAGATCATCCCGGCGATGGCCGACAAGCCGGTCTACGTGCTGGCGCCGCTCATCTCCGCGATCCCCGCGTTCCTGGCGTTCTCCGTCATCCCGTTCGGTCCGACGGTGTCCATCGCGGGGCACGAGACGGCGCTGCAGCTCACCGACCTGCCGATCGGCGTGCTCTGGATCCTCGCCTGTTCGAGCTTCGGCGTGTTCGGGATCGTGCTCGCCGGCTGGTCCAGCGGGTCCGTGTACCCCCTGCTCGGCGGGCTGCGGTCGGCCGCGCAGGTCATCAGCTACGAGGTCGCGATGGGCCTGTCGCTGGTGTCGGTGTTCCTGTTCGCCGGGTCGCTGTCGACCAGCGCGATCGTCGCGGCGCAGTCGGACCTGTGGTTCGTCCTCCCGCTGTTCCCCGCGTTCGCGATCTACGCGATCGCCATGGTGGGCGAGACCAACCGGGCCCCCTTCGACCTCCCCGAGGCCGAGAGCGAGCTGGTCGGCGGCTTCCACACCGAGTACACGTCGTTGAAGTTCGCGATGTTCTTCCTCGCCGAGTACATCAACGTCGTCACCGTCTCCGCGCTCGCCGTGACGCTGTTCCTCGGCGGGTGGCAGGCACCGCCGTTCCTGTCGCGCATCGACGTGCTTTCGACCGGGTTCTTCCCGATCGTGTGGTTCCTGCTGAAGGTGCTGGTCTTCCTGTTCGTCTTCGTCTGGCTGCGCGGCACGCTCCCGCGGATGCGCTACGACCAGTTCATGCGCTTCGGCTGGAAGGTGCTGATCCCGGCCAGCCTGGTCTGGGCCGTGCTCGTCGCGACCGCGCGGGTCCTCGGCCCGTCGGTCGACCAGCGCACGCTGTACTACGTGCTGGGACCGCTGCTCGTCGTCGCGGTGGTGCTCGCCTTCCTGCCCGAGCGCGAGCGCGACGGGGCGGACGAGCCGGCCGGCGCCCCCGCGCCGCCGGCGCCCGACCAAGACGGGTTCCCCGTGCCGCCGCTGGACCTCGTGGTCCCGCCGACGCCCCGCTCGCTGGCCCGGGCGGGCGGCGACCAGCCGGTCCCCGTCTCTGCCGCGCCCGCGGCCGGCCGGTCCGACAGGGAGGACTCGTGAGCCTGCTCAAGGGGTTCGGCGTCACCTTCACCCAGATGTTCAAGAAGGTGATCACCGAGGAGTACCCCGAGGTCGTGCGGCCGACGGCGCCGCGCTACCACGGCCGGCACGTGCTCAACCGGCACCCCGACGGGCTGGAGAAGTGCATCGGCTGCGAGCTGTGCGCCTGGGCCTGCCCGGCCGACGCGATCTACGTCGAGGGTGCGGACAACACCGAGGAGCGCCGCTTCTCGCCGGGCGAGCGCTACGCCGCCGTGTACCAGATCAACTACCTGCGGTGCATCTTCTGCGGGCTGTGCATCGAGGCCTGCCCGACCCGTTCGCTGACGATGAGCAACGAGTACGAGCTCGCCGACGACAGCCGACAGGACCTCATCTTCACCAAGAGCCAGCTGCTCGCGCCGCTGCTCCCCGGGATGGAGCAGCCGCCGCACCCGATGCGGCTCGGCAGCAACGAGACCGACTACTACGTGGGCGCGGCCAGCGACCCCCACCCCGTCGGCGGTGACGCAGCGGTCGAGGGCCGGCTCGCCGGCCAGGCGGAGGGCGAGCGGCCCGCGCCCGAGGGGGTGCGCCGCTGATGGGCGAGTCCGCGATCGGCGAGACGATCGCCTTCTGGGTGCTGGCGCCGCTGGCGACCATCGCCGCCCTCGGCATGGTGCTGGCGCGCAACGCGGTGCACGCCGCGCTGTTCCTGGCCGGCGTCATGCTGAGCCTCGCCGGGCTGTACGCCGCGCAGGACGCCCCGTTCCTCGCCGCCGTGCAGGTCATCGTCTACACCGGCGCGATCCTCATGCTGTTCCTGTTCGTGCTCATGCTCGTCGGAGTGGACTCGAGCGACTCCCTCGTCGAGACGCTGCGCGGGCAGCGGGTCGCCGCGTTCCTCGTCGCTCTCGGCTTCGCCGGGGTGCTGCTGTCGGCCCTCGCGACCGCGGTCGGCACCGGCGAGCCGGTGGGCCTCGCGCAGGCCAACGCGGAGGGCAACGTCCTCGGCATCGCGCGCCTGCTGTTCACCAAGTACGTCCTCGCGTTCGAGGTGACCAGCGCGCTGCTCATCACCGCCGCGCTCGGCGCCATGGTGCTGGCGCACAAGGAGCGCACCGAGCCCGCTGTCGGCCAGGCGGAGCTCGCTCGCCGCCGCTTCCGCGGCAGCGGTTCGCACCCGCTGCCCGGCCCCGGGGTGTTCGCCGACCACGACTCGACCGCGACGCCCGCGCTGCTGCCCGACGGCCGCGTCGCGGACGAGAGCGTCGCCGCGGCGCTGCGCCAGGACCCCGGCGACGGCGGGACGGTGCGGCTGTCGTGAACCCCGACAACTACCTGGTGCTCGCCGCGCTGCTGTTCACCATCGGCGCGCTCGGCGTCCTGCTGCGCCGCAACGCCATCCTCGTCTTCATGAGCGTCGAGCTCATGCTCAACTCGGTGAACCTGACCCTGGTCACCTTCAGCCGCGTCCACGGCACTCTGGACGGCCAGGTCATGGCCTTCTTCGTCATGGTGGTGGCCGCCGCCGAGGTCGTGGTCGGGCTCGCGATCATCATGAGCATCTTCCGCACCCGACGCTCGGCGTCCGTCGACGACGCCAACCTGCTGAAGTACTGAGCCGGCGCGCCCCGAGCGGGCGCCCGCGCGCCTGCCCGCCGTCGCCCTGCGACCTGCACAGAACGAGGACTCGCGTGCCCTCCGGAGCACTCCGATGACCGCCCCGCTGCCGGCGGGCCCCGTCCTGGCGACGGCGGCGCCGGAGCCGGGCGCGTTCGTGCCGGCGACCGGCGTGCTGTCGCTGCTGTGGCTGCTGCTCGTGCTGCCGGCGCTCGGCGCGGCCGTGCTGCTGCTGTCCGGGCGCCGCTCCGACTCCTGGGGGCCGTACCTCGCCTGCGGCACGGTCGGGGCCGGGTTCCTCTACGGCCTCGCCGCGTTCCTCGCGCTGCGCGGGAGCGCCGAGCGGTCGGTCGACCTGCGCCTGTTCAGCTGGGTGCCGGTGGGCGGGTTCACCGTCGACGCGGGCCTGCTGTTCGACCCGCTGTCGGCGACCTTCGTCCTGCTCATCACCGGCGTGGGCTTCCTCATCCACGTCTACTCGCTCGGCTACATGGCGCACGACCCGCGCAAGCGGCAGTTCTTCGCCTACCTCAACCTGTTCGTCGCCGCGATGCTCCTGCTGGTCCTGGCCGACAGCTACCTCGCGCTCTACGTCGGGTGGGAGGGCGTCGGGCTCGCGTCGTACCTGCTCATCGCCTTCTACTTCACGCGCGACAGCGCGGCGACCGCGGCCAAGAAGGCGTTCATCATGAACCGCGTCGGCGACGTCGGCCTGAGCCTGGCGATCATGGTGATGTTCGCTGCGCTCGGGACCACGACGTTCGAGGGCGTCTTCTCCGGCGCGGAGCAGCTGTCCGCCGGAGCGGCGACCGCGATCGGGCTGCTGCTGCTGCTCGGCGCGTGCGGCAAGAGCGGGCAGTTCCCGCTGCACACCTGGCTGCCGGACGCCATGGAGGGCCCGACGCCGGTGTCGGCGCTGATCCACGCCGCCACCATGGTCACCGCGGGCGTCTACCTCATCGCCCGCTCGCAGCCCGTGTACGCCGTCGCCGAGACCGCGACCCTGGTGGTCAGCATCATCGGCGTGATCACGCTGCTGATCGGCTGCATCATCGGCTGCGCGTACGACGACATCAAGAAGGTGCTGGCGTACTCCACGGTCAGCCAGATCGGCTACATGTTCCTCGCCGTCGGCATCCCGGGCGCCGCCGCCGTGGCGATCCTCCACCTGCTCACCCACGGCTTCTTCAAGGCGTGCATGTTCCTGTCGGCGGGGTCGGTGATGCACGGGATGGGCGACCAGGTCGACATGCGGCGCTTCGGCGACCTGCGCCGCGCCATGCCGGTCACGTTCGCCTGCATGGGCATCGGCTACCTGGCGATCATCGGCTTCCCGTTCCTGTCGGGCTTCTACTCGAAGGACCTCATCATCGAGGCGGCCTTCGACCAGGGCGGCCTGCGCGGCTACGTCATGGGCGGCGCGGCGCTGATCGCGGCCGGCATCACCGCCTTCTACATGACCCGCCTCATGGCGATGACCTTCTTCGGCGAGCGGCGCTGGACCGACGACGTGCACCCGCACGAGTCGCCCGCGGTCATGACCGGCCCGATGGTGCTGCTCGCCGCCGGCTCGGTCGTCGCCGGCTTCCTGCTCACCCGCGGCGACGCGCTGTTCGACTGGCTCGCCCCGGTCGTCGGCACCCACGCGCCGGCCGCGCACGTGATCCCGCCGATCGTCGTCACCCTGCTGACGCTGGCCGTGGTCGCGGCCGGCGCGGTGCTCGCCTGGCAGCGCTTCGCGCTGCGCCCCGTTCCGCTGACCCCGCCGGTCGCCGTCGGCCCGGTCACGTCGGCCGCCCGGCGCAACCTGTACTTCGACGCGCTCAACGAGAGCCTGTTCATGCGACCCGGGCAGTGGCTCATGCGCGCGCTCGTCTACCTGGACAACCGCGGCATCGACGGCGCGGTGAACGCGCTGGCCGCCGGTGTCGGCGGTGGTTCGGGCCGCCTGCGCCGCCTGCAGACGGGCTTCGTCCGGTCGTACGCCCTGTCGATGTTCGGAGGAGCCGCACTCGTGGTCGCCGCTCTGCTCGCCGTGCAGGTCGCCGCGTGAGCCCGCTGACCCTGCTCGGCCTGCTGCCTCTCGTCGGCGCCGCGGCGGTGTTCGCCGTGCCGGCGCGGCGGCCGCTGCTGGTCAAGCAGATCGCGCTCGCCACCTCGCTCGCGGTGCTCGCCGGTGCCATCGCGCTGTGCGCGGCCTTCCGGCCGGACGGGGAGCGCTTCCAGTTCGTCGAGCGCCACGACTGGATCCCGGCGTTCGGGGTGCAGTACGCGGTCGGCGTCGACGGCATCGCGCTGGTGCTGATCGCGCTCGTCGCGGTGCTCGTCCCCGTCGTCGTGCTCGCCTCGTGGTCCGAGGCAGACCCGGAGGGGGCGCAGGTCGAGGTCCGGGGACGGCGGGAGCGGGGCGCCGCGCGGCACGCCGCGACCCGAGCGCCGGGCGGCAGCAGCGGCAGCAGTGGCAGCAGTGGCAGCAGTGGCGGCTCCACCGCGCTCCTCGAGGCCCCCGCCGGCGCCGAGGGCGACTCGATCTCGGGCGACGGCGCGGGGGACGGTGTGGCTGAGGGCGCGGCGCGGCGCGCCCGGCGCACGGCGTCGTTCTTCGGCCTGCTCCTCGTCCTCGAGACGATGATGATCGGCGTCTTCGCGGCGACCGACGTGTTCTTGTTCTACGTGTTCTTCGAGGCCATGCTCCTGCCGATGTACTTCCTCATCGGCAGCTTCGGCGGTCCCCGCCGGTCCTACGCCGCCGTGAAGTTCCTGCTCTACAGCCTCGCCGGCGGGCTGCTCATGCTCGCGGCGCTCATCGGCCTGTACGTGGTGAGCGCCGCTCAGCGGCCCGAGGGCGGCACGTTCGACTTCACCGCGCTCACGCAGCTCGACATCCCGCTCGGCGTGCAGGTCGCGCTCTTCAGCGGGTTCTTCATCGCGTTCGCGGTGAAGGCGCCGCTCTTCCCGTTCCACACCTGGCTGCCCGACGCCGGTGCGGAGGCGCCGATCGGCGCCGCGGTCCTGCTCGTCGGCGTGCTCGACAAGGTCGGGACGTTCGGTTTCCTGCGCTACTGCCTGCCGCTGTTCCCCGACGCCTCGAAGCTCCTCGCCCCGTACGTCATCGCGCTGTCGGTGATCGGCATCCTGTACGGCGCGCTGCTCGCGATGGGCCAGCGCGACCTCAAGCGCCTGGTGAGCTACACGTCGGTCGCGCACTTCGGGTTCATCGGGATGGGCTGCTTCGCGCTCACCACGCAGGCCGGCACCGGCGCCGTCCTGTACATGGTCAACCACGGCCTGTCGACCGGCGCGCTCTTCCTCGTCGTCGGGTTCCTCGTCCTGCGCGGCCGCAGCCGCAACAGCGACGACTACCGCGGGATCGGCCAGGTGGCGCCTGTGCTCGCGGGCCTGTTCCTCGTCGCCGGGCTGTCCAGCCTCGCGCTGCCCGGGCTGTCGACGTTCGTCAGCGAGTTCCTCGTGCTCGTCGGCACCTACACCCGCTACCCGGTCGCCGCGGTGCTCGCCACCACGGGGATCATCCTGGCCGCGCTCTACATCCTGCTCATGTACCAGCGCACGATGCAGGGCCCGCTCGACGAGCGGCACGCGGCGATGCCGGACCTGCGCGGCCGCGAGGTGCTGGCGGTGGCTCCGCTCGTCGCGCTCATGATCGTGCTCGGCTTCTACCCCAAGCCGCTCACCGACGTCATCAACCCGGCCGTCGCCGCGACGCTGCAGGACGTCGGGGTCACCGACCCCGCGCCGACCGCGGCCGGCCGGCCCGAGGAGCGCTGAGCCGTGCTGACTCCCCTCGCCCAGGCCGTCCCCGCCGAGACGATCACGGCGCCCGAGATCGCCTACGGACCGCTGCTGCCGATCCTGCTCGTGCTCGGCGCCGCGTGCGCAGGCGTGCTCGTCGAGGCCTTCGTGCCGGCCGCGCGCCGCCGCCTCGCGCAGCTCGTCGTGTCGATCGCCGGGCTCGGCGCGGCGCTCGTCGCCGTGGTCCGGCTCGCCGGCGACCCCGGCCGGCTGGTCGTCGAGGGCGCCGTGGCCGTCGACGGCCCCACGCTGTTCCTGCAGGGCACGCTGTGCGTGCTGGGCCTCGGCGGCGTCCTGCTGCTGTCGGAGTACAGCCTCGACGCGTCCGGCGGGGACATCGTCACCAAGGCGGCGGCGCTGCCGGGCTCGCGCGAGGACGTCCAGCTCGCCGAGGCCACCCAGATCCAGACCGAGGTCTACCCGCTGTCGCTGTTCGCCGTCGGCGGCATGCTGCTCTTCCCGGCCGCGAACAACCTCATCCTCATGTTCATCGCGCTCGAGGTGCTGTCGCTCCCGCTGTACCTCATGTGCGGTCTCGCGCGCCGCCGCCGCCTGCTGTCGCAGGAGGCCGCCGTGAAGTACTTCCTGCTGGGGGCGTTCGCGTCCGCCTTCTTCCTGTACGGCGTGGCGCTGATCTACGGCTTCGCCGGCACCGTCGACCTCGACGGGGTGCGCGCGGCGAGCACCGCCGCCGGCGGGCGCGAGCTGCTGCTGTTCCTCGGCCTCGCCCTGCTCGTGGTGGGGCTGCTGTTCAAGGTGAGCGCGGTGCCGTTCCAGGCGTGGACGCCCGACGTCTACCAGGGCGCGCCCACCGCGGTGACCGCGCTCATGGCGGCGGCCACCAAGGTCGCGGCCTTCGGCGCGCTGCTGCGGGTGCTGTACGTCGGCTTCGGCGACGTCCGGTGGGACTGGCGGCCCGTGATGTGGGCCATCGCGATCCTGACCATGGTCGGCGGCGCGCTGCTGGCCGTCACGCAGACCGACGTCAAGCGGATGCTCGCGTACTCCTCGGTCGCGCACTCGGGCTTCCTGCTCGTCGGCGTCGTCGCCGTCGACCGGGACGGCCTGTCGGGCACGCTCTTCTACCTGCTGACGTACGGCTTCACCACCATCGCGTCGTTCGCCGTGGTCAGCCTCGTGCGCGACGCGAGCGGAGAGGCGACGCACCTCAAGCAGTGGGCCGGACTGGGCCGCCGCAGCCCGCTGCTCGCCGGGGTGTTCACGCTGCTGCTGTTCGCCCTGGCCGGCATCCCGCTGACCAGCGGCTTCATCGCGAAGTTCGCGGTGTTCAGCGCGGCCACCGACGACGCGGCGGCGCTCGTCGTCGTGGGCGTGGTCGCGAGCGCGGTGACGGCGTTCTTCTACGCTCGGGTCGTCGTGCTGATGTTCTTCACTCCGCCCGTGCCCGACGGGCCGACGGTCGCGGTGCCGAGCGCCTACACCGCGCTCGCCATCGCGGTCGGGACCGCCGTCACCGTCGTGCTCGGCGTCTACCCGCAGCCGCTGCTGGACCTCGCGGACCAGGCGTCGCTGTTCGCCCGATGACCGCGCCGGCCGCGGTCTTCGCGGGCACCGACCCGGCGCTGCAGGCGCACCTCGAGGGCGGGCTCGCCGTCGTCGAGGCGCGCCTGCAGGACATCGGCGACGCCTCGTCCCCGCTCCTGCGGACCTCGGCGACGCACCTGGCCCGCGCCGGGGGCAAGCGCTTCCGGCCGCTGCTCGCGCTGCTCGCCGCGCACCTCGGCGACCCGGACGCGCCACAGGCGCTCGACGCCGCGCTCGTCGTCGAGCTCACCCACCTCGGCAGCCTGTACCACGACGACGTCATGGACGAGGCGCGCGTCCGCCGCGGCGGTCCCAGCGCGAACGCGCGGTGGACCAACACCGTCGCGATCCTCACCGGCGACTACCTGTTCGCCCGCGCGTCGCAGGTCGTCGCCGGGCTCGGTCCGCAGGCCGTGCACATCCAGGCCCGCACCTTCGCCCGACTCGTCGACGGGCAGATCAGCGAGACCGCCGGACCGCTCGACGGCCAGGACCCGGTCGCCCACCACCTGCAGGTGCTGGCCGACAAGACCGGGAGCCTCATCGCCGCCAGCGCTCGGCTCGGCGCCCTCGTCAGCGGCGCGCCGGAGCGCGACGTCGAGGTCGTCGCGCGCTACGGCGACGTCGTGGGGACCGCGTTCCAGCTGTCCGACGACCTCATCGACGTCCTCAGCGCGACCGGGCAGTCCGGGAAGACCCCCGGCACGGACCTGCGCGAGGGGATCCGCACGCTGCCGGTCCTGCTCGCCCTCGCCGACCCCGACCCGGCCGGCGCGCGGCTGCGCGAGCTCGTCGCCCGACCGCTGCCCGACCCCGCCGAGCACGCCGAGGCGCTGGACCTGCTGCGCCGCTCGCCGGCCGTGGCGCAGGCCCGCGTCCGCCTCGCCGAGCACGTCGACGAGGCCCGTTCTGTGGCGGCGGACCTGCCGGCCGGGCCGGCCCGCGACGCGCTCGTCGGGCTCGCCGACTACGTCCTGGCCCGCACCGGATGAGCACCCCCGTCCCCGTCCGGCTCGGGCCGCCCGGCGCCGCGCCGCAGCAGCTCGTCCTCGACGTCGGCCGGCGCGTCCGGCTGTCCGTCTGCGACGCCGGCCTGGCCTGCTGCGCGGTCGAGCTGGGCGCCGCGGCGCTCGCCACGGGTACTCCCGGCCCCGCGGACGGCGCCGGCGGCGAGCGGCGGGACGACCTGCACGTCCTCGTCGTCGCCGGCACCGTGACCGACGTCGTCGTTCCCGCGCTGCTCGCGCTGTACGAGCAGCTGCCCGAGCCGCGACGGGTCGTGAGCTTCGGCGCCTGCTCCAACACCGGCGGTCCGTACTGGGACTCCTACGTGGTCACCAAGGGCGTCGACCAGCTGCTGCCCGTCGACCTGTACGTCCCGGGCTGCCCGCCGCGGCCGGAGGCCCTGCTGGACGCGCTCCGGCAGCTGGACACCGCGTGACCGCGCCGCTCGACGTCCCCGGCCGGGTCCGGGCGCTCCTCGGCTCCGACGTGCTGCTCGGCGACGCGTACGGCGAGGACGTCGTCGACGTGCCGCCCGAGCGGTGGGTCGAGGCCGTCACGGCGGTGCGCGACGACGCCGATCTCGCGATGGTGCTCTTCGACGTGCTCACCGCGGTGGACGAGGAGGACGCCGGGTTCGCCGTGGTGCTGCGGCTGTGGTCGCCCGAGCGCCGCGCGGCGCTGCAGCTGCGCACCCGGTGCTCGCGCGAGGACGCGCAGGTACCCAGCCTGTCGGGCGTTTTCGCGGGAGCCGGCTGGCACGAGCGGTCGGTCCGGGAGATGTTCGGCGTCGACTTCGCGGGCCACCCCGCGCTCGTGCCGCTGCTGCTCCCGGCCGGGTTCGCCGGCCACCCGCTGCGCAAGGACTTCGTCCTCGCCAGCCGCGCGGCGCAGCAGTGGCCGGGTGCGCCGGAGCCGGGGGAGAGCGCCGTGGACGCGGCGGGCGCCCGGCCCTCGCGCCGCCGCCCCGTCCCGCCCGGGGTGCCCGCGCCGGGCACCTGGCCCGCTGCCCCTGAGGAGGAGGCGTGACGGAGCAGCCGCCTGCCCGCAGCCGCGGCGTGATCGCTCTGCTCGAGGAGAACTGCACCGTCTGCATGCTCTGCGCCCGCGAGTGCCCCGACTGGTGCATCACCATCGAGTCGCACGAGGAGAGCGAGCCGCCGACGCGGCCCGGCGGGCGGCCCCGCACCCGGCACGTGCTCGACCGCTTCGAGATCGACTACGGCCTGTGCATGTACTGCGGGATCTGCGTCGAGGTGTGCCCGTTCGACGCGCTGTTCTGGTCGCCCGAGTACGCGTACGCCGAGCCGCAGGCGGACGGGCTCGTCCACGGCCGCGACCGGCTGCGCGACTGGCTGCCGAGCGTGCCGGCGCCGCCGCCGCTGGACCCCGCGGCCGAGCCGCCCGGGGAGGTGGAGGCGGCCCGCAGGGCTGAGCGGCGCGCGCCCGGGGGAGGACGCCGGCCATGAGCACCCCGGCCGGCGCCGCTCCGAGCGCTCCCGTCCCCGTCCACGTGCCGGAGCGCTCCCGCTTTGAGGTCGTCGAGCCGCAGGGCACCGCGGTGCTCACCTACGTCCGGCGCGACGGCGAGGTCGTCCTCGAGCACACGGTCGTGCCGGAGGAGATCGAGCGCCGCGGAGTCGGCAGCGCTCTCGTGCAGGCCGCGCTCGGCTGGGCGGCCGGCGAGCGGCTGGCCGTGGTCCCGCAGTGCTCGTTCGTGCGGAGCTGGCTCGAGCGGCACCCGGACGTGCCCGTCGAGGTGCGCCCGTACCCGTAGCCCCCTGGGTCGGCGCCTACCGGTAGTTGGTGAACTGCAGGGCGAAGTCGAAGTCCTTGCCCTTGAGCAGCGCGATGACCGCCTGGAGGTCGTCCTTCTTCTTGGCCGAGACGCGCAGCTGGTCGCCCTGGACCTGCGCCTGCACGCCCTTGGGCCCCTCGTCCCGCACGACCTTCGCCACCTTCTTGGCGTTGTCCTGCGTGATGCCCTCCTTGACCTCGACGGTCAGGCGGTGCTCCTTGCCGGACTGCTGCGGCTCCCCCGCCTCGACCGTCTTCAGCGACACCCCGCGCTTGACGAGCTTCTCCCGGAACACGTCGAGCACCGCGGCGCAGCGCTCCGCACTCGACGCCCGCACCGCGATCGACGGACCGGACCACTCGATGGACGCGCCCGTGCCGCGGAAGTCGTACCGCGTCTGCACCTCCTTGGCCGCCTGGTTCAGCGCGTTGTCGACCTCCTGGCGGTCGACCTTGCTCACGATGTCGAACGACGCGTCGGCCATCGGGTCCTCTCGCTGTCGGGCCGCGGCACCGGGCGCGTGCGGGGCGGGTCGCGTCGCTGCGCGCCGGTCCGCCGGGAGCGGCTTGGTAGTGTCCCTGCCGCACCGCTGCGGCGGTGCGACCAGGCGGGTTGCCCGAGTGGTCAAAGGGAGCAGACTGTAAATCTGTCGGCACAGCCTACGAAGGTTCGAACCCTTCACCCGCCACGGCGCCGGCCCCCGTCCTGCCCGTCAGGCCGGGGGCGGCGGCAGGCCGGCGAGACGGCTCCTCAGCGGATCGGGACGAGCAGCGTGTACGCTCGTCGGCGCTCCTCCGCCCCCTTAGCTCAGTCGGCAGAGCGTCTCCATGGTAAGGAGAAGGTCTACGGTTCGATTCCGTAAGGGGGCTCGCAGCTGGGTGCCGGAGTCCGGCGCGCAGCACAGGCCCGCACGGGCCCGCGGCGGTGTAGCTCAGTCTGGCAGAGCAAGCGGCTCATAATCGCTGTGTCACCGGTTCAAGTCCGGTCACCGCTACACCTCCGGCGCGATCTCCGCCGGCCGTCCCGGTCCGTCGGCCGGCGCGCCCGGTAGTCTCGACCGCCGTTCCGCCCCCGTACGAGAGCAGGCCGATCGCGCATGGCAGCCACCGACGTCCGCCCGAAGATCACCATGGCCTGCCAGGTGTGCAAGAACCGCAACTACATCACGCGGAAGAACCGGCGCAACGACCCGGACCGCATGGAGCTGCAGAAGTTCTGCCCGCACTGCCGTACGCACCGCGCGCACCGCGAGACGCGCTAGCGCCTCCCGCTCCCGAGGCCGGACCCCGCGCGGGGCCGGCCTCGCGCGCGTCCGGGGCTGCCCGGCTCTGCGCTACGTTCGCCGGCCGGGAATCAGGCGCTGAGCCCTTCGGGTCGGGCAGGAGGCGGGATGCCGATCGACCGCGACCACATCGGGCGCGAGTACCCGTCGCCGACGCCGTTCGAGGTGGGCCGCGAGCACGTGCGCTCCTTCGCCCGCGCGATGGGCGACACCACCCCGGCCTACCTCGACGCCGAGGCCGCGCGCGGGCTCGGGCACCCGGACACGGTCGCGCCGCCGACGTTCCTCACCGTGCTCGGCTTCCGCGACGCCGGCAGCGGGCCGCTGGCCGATCCGGGCCTCGGGCTCGACTGGTCCCGCGTCGTGCACGGCGAGCAGGCGTTCGCGCTGTCGCGGCCCGTCGTGGTCGGCGACGTCCTGCACAGCGTTCAGCGGGTCGCCGACGTCCGCACCGTCGGCCGCAACGAGGTCCTCGTGCTGGTGACGTCGGTGACCGACGCGTCCGGCGAGCCGGTCGCCGAGCTGACGAGCACCCTGGTGAGCCGGGGCACGGCCCCGCCGAGAGCGAGGAGCTGACGTGGGCGCGCCGGCGGACGTGCAGGTCGGGACGGTGCTGCCGGCCCGGGCCTTCCGGGTGCGGCGGGTCGACCTCGTGCGCTACTGCGGGGCCAGCGGCGACGACAACGTGATCCACTGGAACGAGCGCGCCGCCACGTCCGTCGGGCTCCCTGACGTCATCGCCCACGGCATGTACACCATGGCGCTCGCCGGACGCGTGGTCACCGACTGGGCCGGCGACCCCGGCGCGGTGCTGTCCTACCGGGTGCGCTTCAGCCGCCCCGTCGTCGTGCCGGACGACGACGAGGGCGCGGAGCTGGT
>JALYNK010000008.1 GCA_030773235.1 Actinomycetota bacterium
CCGGTCACACGGTCTGCGCGTCCGGAGCCAGCGCCGGCTGGTGGGGCAGGCCGAGCGCCGTCTCGACGACCGCGAGGAAGGACTCGGCGTCGCGCAGCAGGTCGTCCGCCTCCCGGGCGGTGGCCGCGCTCGGCACGCCGGCCTCCGCCGCCGCCCGCTTGCGGGCTCCGGCGGCGAAGAAGTCGGCCCACTCCGCCAGCTCGGGCGCGACCGCGGACAGCAGCAGCCACGCGCTGGTCGGCCGGGACCGTCTCGGACTGCTGTCGGGCGGGCGCGGCAGGCCAGCACCGCCGCCGCGGCGCGCAGGGCCGCGAGGTGCGCGGCGGCGTACCGGTCGACGGGACGGTCCGCCGCGGCGGCCTCGAGCAGCCCGCGCCGAGACAGCGCGAGCAGCGTGACTGCGGGGAGCGCCGAGGTGCTGCCCGCGGTCGAGCGGCGCGCAGCGGGGCGCCTCGTGCCGGCAGGAGCGGCCATCAGTCCAGCACTCTCGCCAGCGACCAGGTGCCGCTCGCCCAGTCGAAGCACAGGTCGTAGACGCCGGTGCCGGCGGCGCTGCCGCTGCCGGCCTCCACCCGCCACCACTCGCGCTCGCCGTCGTCGATGCCGACGGGACCGACGGCGGCCCCCACGTCGGGAGCCGGTTCACCCCAGGCGCGCTGGGCCCACTTGGGGGACGACGGGATGGGCGCGGTCCGCAGCGGCACCGGACCGGGTCCGGTGCCGTCGGAGGCGTCGCCGCTGGCGAGGACGGTCACCGCCGGCGCCTGCCACCAGGCGCCGGACTCCGTCCAGCGGGCGAGCACCTCGCGCACGACGTGGAGCCGTCCTCGCCACAGGAACTGCACGGGCTCGTCGTCGCGCCGGCGGACCTCGACGGGGTCGCGGTGCGTCCGGGACATGTCGCCTCCTCCTCCTGTCGGCGGGCAGCGTCTGCCGCCCGCGGAGCGCCGGGGGAAGGCGGCGGTGGGCTCGACCCGGGGAGCGCGCTTCCCCACGCGCTCCCCGGGTCGAGCGCCGCCCGGCGGTGTGCGAGGGTCGAGGGGCGCACCGCCGGGCGGCCTGCGCCGGCCCGCGGAGGCCCGGCGCTGTTCGAACGGGTGTTCGAACAGCGACAGTAGACCGCAGCACCGTCAGTCCGGTCAACCTCCCGGGCAGCGAGGGGGGACGGGGCGGAGCTCCGGCACCCGTGCACCCCTCCTCACCTGCTGTGACGGCACGACGACGCCCCGTGGACCGATCGGGACACGCGTCGCGGGGCGCAGGTTCTACTGGTAGAGGTGGTGCGGTGCGCAGCCCCTGCAGCCCGACCCCTTCCTCGGCGCACGGCCGCTCTCCGGGCTGCCTTCGATGAGCCACCGCTGGCCTGACCACGCAGCGTTCCCCGACATCACCACCGCCGCCGGCTCGGTCCTCGCGCAGCTGCGCGACGAGGCGGGGTTCAGCTGGTGGGCGCTCACCCGCATCACCGGGGACACGCAGTCCGTGCTCGCCGTCGGCGAGGACGACTTCCCGGTCCCGGTCGGCACCCAGCTCCCGTGGCCCGACACGATCTGCCACCAGGTGCTCTTCGAGGGCGCTCCGCGCCTCGCGCCCGACCTGCGGGACGCCTCCGGTGTCGCCGCCCTGCCCGTCGTGCGGCAGTGGCAGGTCGGGGCGTACGCGATCGCGCCGCTGACCGTGGACGGCACCACGCTGTTCGGCACTCTGTGCGCCGTCCACCACGAACCCGTGCCCGCCACGGTCGCCGACCGGCTGCCCCTCGTCGACCTGCAGGCCCGGCTGCTCTCGACGGTCCTCGCGACGGACCTCGAGCTGGACCAGCAGCGGCGCCGCGCCGAGCGGGCCGAGGCCGACGCCCTGATCGACCCGCTCACCGGGCTCGTCAACCGGCGCGGCTGGCAGATGCTGCTGGACCGCGAGGAGCAGCGCTGCCGGCGGTACGGAGCGGTCGCGAGCGTCCTCGCGCTGGACCTGGACAGCCTCAAGGTCGTCAACGACCGCCACGGCCACGCGGCCGGCGACGCCCTCCTGCGACGGGCCGCGCAGGTGCTGCAGGAGGCGTTCCGCAGCGCGGACGTCGCCGCGCGGCTGGGCGGCGACGAGTTCGGCGTGCTCGCTGTCGAGACCGACGCGCAGGGGGCCCAGCACGAGCGCGACCGGGTCCAGCGCATGTTCGACGCGGCCGAGGTCCCCGCGTCGATCGGGGTGGCGACCCGCCGGCCGGCGGGCGGGCTGGCGCAGGCGTGGGCGGACGCCGACGCCGCGATGTACGCCGCCAAGCACGCGCGCCAGCAGCGGTAGCCCGTCGCTGTCGGACCCGGACGGCACACTCGGCGGATGCGCACCGCGACGATCCCCAGCCCGCTCGGTCCCGTCGTCCTGACCGGGTCGGACGACGGGCTGGCCGGCGTGTACTTCGGGCCGCGGGCACCCGCCCACGCCGAGGGGCTGCGGCGCGACGACGGCGCGTTCCGGGTCGTGGCGGCGCAGTTCGCCTCGTACTTCGCGGGCGAGTCCCGGTCGTTCGACCTGCCGTTGGCCGCGCAGGGGACGCCGTTCCAGCAGCGGGTGTGGGCGCTGCTGCGGCAGGTCGAGTACGGCACGACGACGACGTACGGGGCGCTGGCCGCCCGCCTGGGCAGCCCCGGCGCGAGCCGGGCGGTGGGGCTCGCCAACGGGCGCAACCCGGTGGGCGTCGTCGTCCCGTGCCACCGGGTGGTGGGCAGCGACGGGAAGCTGACGGGCTACGCCGGGGGGCTGGACGTCAAGCGCTGGCTGCTCGCCCACGAGCGCACGCACGCGCTCCAGCCCTCGGCGGCGCTGTTCTGAGCGGGTTGGGGGTCAGCCGGGTGCGTCCTCGGGGTGGGTGTGCGGCTCCTGCACCGCTCCCACCGCGACCTCGCGCCCGGGCAGGGGGACGCGGTACTGGCAGACGTCGCAGTTCATCCGCACCGGCGCGCCGCGCGCCTCGTCGTAGCGCTCCAGCAGCAGTCCGGCGAGCCCGTCGGTGACGCCGAGCGACGCGCTCACCACCACGTCGAGCCCCGGGACGGACCGGGCCTGCCGCTCGACGAGGCGGGGCAGCCGCCCGGGCCCGAGGAAGTAGCGCGCGACCGCCACCCGCGACGCCCCGAGGCGCCGCAGCCGCTCCAACGCCTCCGGCACCGTCGGCCGGGTCGTGCTCGCGAACGCGATGTCCACGCTCGCCCAGTCGCGGCCCTCCCACAGCAGCCGGGCGGTGTGCGCGACGAGCGCGTTGGCGTCCGGATCGAGCGCTCCCCCGGCGACGAGCACGACCGGGTCGTCCGGGCGGGCGCCCGCCTCGCGCAGCCGGCGGTCCACCACGTCGACGAGGACGGGGTGCGGGCCGAGCGGACGGCCGTAGCGCAGCCGGAGCTCCGGAGAGGCGCGCCGGCCCTCCTGCACCGACGCGGCCACGTCGGTCTTGCTGTGCGACGCGGGGGTGAGCAGCAGCGGCAGGACCACGACGTCGCGCTCCCCGGCGGCGACCAGCTCCGCGAGCGCGCGGCGCACCGACGGCGGGGCGTTGTCCACGTACGCGTCCGCCACCCGCAGTCCGGGGCGCAGCGCCTGAGCCCGGGCGAGCAGCGCGCGCACGCCGTCCTGCGACGCCGGATCGGTCGATCCGTGCGCCACCGCGAGCAGCACGCTCACGGCACCACCTCGACCGGCACACCGGACGCGGCGCAGGTGGCGATCTCGTCCGCCGGCTCGCGCCCGGCGACGAGACGCACCACGACCTGCCCCTCCCGCACGCGCTCGACCGTGCACCGCGCCGCCTCGCCGGGCTCGACGGCGACGACGTCGGCTCCGCCGGGCAGCGGCGGGACGGTCCCAGGGTCGTGCAGCACGACGTCGGCGGTCGCGAGCAGCCGCCGGGCGCGCACGGTGAGCAGGTCCGGATCGGGCGTCGCGGTGACGTACGCGGCACGACCGGGTCCCGGCCGGTGCCGGCGCAGCGGCAGGTCACCGGTCTCGAGCGCAGTGGCGAGCGCGTCGCGCAGGGCGACCGTCCGGCGCGGGTCGCGCCCGGCGCTGACCGACACGACCACGTCGTCGACGCGGGCCACCGCCGGGGTCCACGCGGGCGAGGCTCCGGCGTCGTCCGCGCGCACGCACCAGACCCCGCGCGACGTGCAGGCGGCGGCCACCTCGGCGTCGACGGCACCGGTGCAGGCGTGCACGAGCCAGGCGCCGTCCACGTCACGGGGCACGAACGCCCGCCGGTCGACCCGCACCGGGGGCAGGTCGTCCGCCACCTCCGACGCGACGACGTGCACGTCCGCGCCCGCGTCGACGAGCGCCCGGACGCGGCGCACGGCCACCGCTCCCGCGCCGACGACGAGCACGCGGCGCCCGGTCAGGTCGAGGTGCAGGGGGTAGCGGGCGCCGGTCACGGGCTCATGCGAGCAGCAGCCCTCGGCGGCGCAGCACGCGGCGCTCCACGGGCGCGAAGACGCACAGCTCGACGGCGATGCCGACGACGAGGATCGCGAGGATCCCCGCGAAGACGAGGCTCATGTCGGACAGCTGCCGGCCCTGGTCGAGCAGCCCGCCGAGCCCGAGGCCGAGTTCCGGCGAGCGGACGATGAGCTCGGCGGCCATGAGTGACCGCCAGGAGAAGGCCCACCCCTGCCGCAGTCCGGCGACGTAGCCGGGCAGCGCGGCGGGCAGCAGGACGAACCGCGCCGCCGTCAGACCGCGGGCGCCGAGCACCCGACCGACCCGCTCGAACAGGGGCGGGATCTGGTCGACGCCGGACACCATGCCGTTGGCGATCGACGGGACCGCGCCGAGCAGGATGACCGCGTAGATCGGCGCGTCGCCGATGCCGAAGAAGATGATCGCGGCGGGCACCCAGGCCACCGACGGCAGGCTCTGCAGACCGGAGATCAGCGGGCCGATCGCGCGGCGCAGCGGTCCGATCCGGGCGATCGCGAGCCCGAGCGGTGTCCCGATGACGAGGGCGGCGAGGAAACCGAGCACGCCGCGGCCGACGCTGGTGCGCACCGCCTCGACCAGGTCGCCGTTCCGGAGCTGCGCGAGGACCTCCAGCCCCACGTCGGCCGGCGACGGCAGGGCGTACGGCGGCTTGACGCCCGACCGGTACGCCAGCTCCCAGACCAGCAGCAGCACGCCGACCGCCACCACGGGAGGCCAGGCGGCGCGCAGCCAGCGGCGCGCCCGTGACTCGCGGGCGACGGGCTGCTGCGTCTCGAGCGCGTCGAGCCCGGCCTCCAGCGAGGCCAGGTCGTCGTGCGCGGCAGCGGGGACGGTGCTCACGAGCCGTGCCGGCGGATCTCGGTACGCAGCGCGTCGGTGACGGTCAGCGCGAGCTGCGCGACCTCCGGCGCCTCGATGCGCCGCGGCTCCGGCACGTCGACGTCGTACGTCTGCACCACGCGGCCGGGTCGGGACGACAGGAGGACGACCCGGTCGCCGAGGCGGACGGCCTCGCGCACGTTGTGGGTGACGAACAGCACGGTGAGGCCCTGCTCCCGCCGGACGCGGACGAGCTCGTCGTGCAGCACGTCGCGCGTGATCGCGTCGAGCGCCGCGAACGGCTCGTCCATGAGCAGGACCGAGCGTTCCTGCGCGAGAGCCCGGGCGAGCGCGACGCGCTGCCGCATGCCGCCGGAGAGCTCGTGCGCGCGCTTGTCGGCCGCGCCGCCCAGCCGGACGAGCGCGAGCAGCTCGCGCGCCTCCTCGCGCCGCGCGGCCTTGCGCACCCCGCGCAGGCGCAGGGCCAGCTCGACGTTCTGCGCGGCGGTGAGCCAGGGGAACAGCGCCGGCTCCTGGAACATGAGCGCCGCGCCGCCGGAGCCGAGCTCCACCGAGCCGGTGGTGGGCGTGTCGAGACCGGCGACGAGGTTGAGCAGCGTCGACTTGCCGCAGCCGGACGCGCCGAGCAGGCAGACGAACTCGCCGTGCGCCACCTGCAGGTCGATGCCGTCGAGGACCGTCGGCCCGTCGGCGAAGCGCTTGGTCAGCCCGCGCACGGCGATGGCGGGCCCCGCGGACGGGTGCCCGCGGGTCGCCTCGGGCGCAGAGGGCTTGCTCAGCACGGTCATCCCAACCCCGCGTCGTCCACATCGCGTCCCAGCACCTTGCGCAGCAGCGCGAGGTCGTAGATGCCGCGCAGATCGGCGCGCTGGACGAGCCCGGTCGCGAACGCGTCCTCCGCCGAGCGCTCCAGCGTCGCGGCGAGCGGGTCCGCGGTCACCGTGACCTCCCGGAACGCGCGCTCCAGCACGGGTCCCGGCAGCGCGGCACCGGTGAGCTGCGCGAGCTCGTCGTTGACGACGTCGCGCGCCCGCGCGCCGTCCTCGCGCAGGGCGCGCAGCGCGGTCACCTCGCCGCGCAGCAGCGCCTCGACGGTCTGCGGGTGCTGCGCGAGGTACGCCGTGCGGACGACGAGGTGCGTGGTGACGAACCGGCCGCCCGGCCACAGGTCCTCCTCGTCCACGAGCACCTCGCCGCCGGCCTCGAGCACGAGGCGCGACACCCAGGGCTCCGGCACCCAGGCGCCGTCGACCTGACCGGCGGCGAACGACGTGAGCGTCTGCCCGTTCTCCTGCGCCACGATCGTCACGTCGCCGCCGCCGCGGGCGTCGGTGCGGTAGCCGTGCTCGGCGAGCCAGGTGCGCAGCGCGATGTCCTGCGTCCCGCCCGTCTGCGGGCTCGCGATCCGTCGCCCGCGCAGCTGCTCGGGCCGGTCGATGTCCTTGCGCACCACGAGCGCGGCGCCGCCGGAGGTCGCGCCGGCGACGATGCGCACGGCGCCGCGGCCCTTGACGAACGCGTTGATCGCCGGATTGGGCCCGAGGTACGCGGCGTCGAGGTTGCCGGCGAACAGCGCCTCCACGGCCGCGGGCCCGGCCGGGAACACCTGCGGACTCAGCCGGGTGCTGCCGAGCGCTCGGGCGAACTCGCCGGAGCGCACGCCGTAGAGGGCCGGCGCGTGCGTGACGTTCGGGAAGAAGCCGAGCCGGAGCTCGGCCGCCGGGCCCGTCGGGCCGGCCGCCGACGAGGAGGGCGCGGCTGCTCCGGTGGGGGTCACGGCGCAGCCGGCGGTTCCCGCGAGCGCGAGGACGGTGAGCACGGCGGCGAGGACCGCGGGCAGCCTGCGCAGCACGGGACCTCCGGAGCGGACGGGCGGCGGTCCCGGACCTCGTCCGGGTCCCGCACCTTGTCGACCAGCAACGTCGACAATAGGGGACGCCCGTGCCGTGCGGCCTCCGGCAGGATGACCCGGTGCAGATCGCGGCGAAGACCGACTACGCCCTGCGCGCGCTGTGCTACCTGGCGACCGTCGCCGAGGGCCCGGCCAAGGCGGACGACATCGCCGCCGCACAGGGCATCCCCCGGTCGTTCCTCGACGGGATCCTCATCGACCTGCGCCGCGGCGGCCTCGTCGACAGCCGCCGCGGTCCGGTGGGCGGGCACCGGTTGGCCCGGCCCGCGTACGCGATCACCATCGCCGACGTCGTGCGGGTGATGGAGGGGCCGCTGGCGCTCGTGCACGGGCACCGCCCGGAGGCGCTGACGTACGCCGACGCCGCGGCGAGCCTGCAGGACGTCTGGGTGGCGCTGCGCGCCGCGCTGCGAGGGGTCCTGGAGAACACCACGGTCGAGCACGTGGTCACCCGCGCACTGCCGGCGTGCGTGACGACGCTCAGCAGCGACGAGCGCTCCTGGGTCTCGGTCTGGCCGTCCCGCCCCTGACCGGCCCGCCCCTGACCGACCGGCCCCTGAGCGGCCCGCCCCTGGGCTACCGGCCCCGCCGGGAGCGCTCCACGAGCTGCTGCACCAGCGGCCGGAGCCCGTCGGGCAGAGTCCGCTCGGGGTAGCGCAGGTCGTAGCGCTGCCCGCCGGTCTCCACCGTCAGGTCGTAGGAGAACCGGTCGGGGCCCCCCGCTCCCCCGCTCTGCTGGGCCAGCGCCGGCAGGTCGAGACCGGCCAGCGAGTCGAGCAGCGAGCGGCGGTCGGGGTCGTCGAGCTCCGCGGTGTCGAGCGCGCACTCCAGGCACAGCCCCGCGAACCCGCCGCTGCGGGCGAAGGTGATCCGGACGTCGGCGGGCTGCGCGCCGCCGGGCTCCGGCTCGCCCGACGCGGTCACGGCAGCACCCCCACCTGCTCCCAGGCGCTCGTCACGGCCCGCGTCTCCTCGGGCCCGAACGCGTGCTGCGCCGCCCGGACGGTGGCCCGCGCGAAGGTGCCGAAGCGGGTGGTCGGCCGCAGCCGGGCGTCGCGCAGCGCGTCGTACCAGACGCGTCCCGCCCGCTCCCAGGCGAAGCCGCCCATCGCGGTCGCCGCCAGGTGGAAGGCGCGGTTGGGGATGCCCGAGTTGATGTGCACCCCGCCGTTGTCCTTGGTGGTGTGCACGAAGTCGTCCAGGTGCGCCGGCTGCGGGTCCTTGCCGAGCACCGGGTCGTCGAACGCGGTGCCGGGCGCCGCCATCGAGCGCAGCGCGGCGCCCTGCACCCGGTTCGTGAACAGCCCGGCGCCGATCAGCCAGTCGGCCTCGTCGGCGCTCTGCCGCAGCCGGAACTGCTTGATGAGCGACCCGAACACGTCCGACAGCGACTCGTTGAGCGCGCCGGACTGCCCCGTGTAGTAGAGCCCGAGCTCGTCGTCGACCACGCCGTGCGTGAGCTCGTGGCCGATCACGTCCACGGCGACGGTGAACCGCGTGAAAAGGTCGCCGTCCCCGTCGCCGAAGACCATCTGCGCGCCGTCCCAGAACGCGTTGTCGTACGCCCGGCCGAAGTGCACCGTCGCCTGCAGCGGCAGCCCCTCGTCGTCGATCGACGACCGGGCGTAGGCGTCGCGGTAGAAGCGGTGCGTGTCGCCCAGCCCGTCGTACGCCTCGTCGACGGCCGGGTCGCCGGTCGGCGCCTGGCCCTCGGCCCGCACCAGCTCGCCGGGCAGCGTCTCGGCGCCGTTCGCGGTGTAGATGCTGCGCTGCGGCCGCTCGTCGTCGGTGACGAGCGCCGGCCGCAACGCCTGCGCGCGGAGCCGCCCGACCGACTGCAGCCGCGCGGCCCGCAGGGACGTGTCGGTGAGCAGCGTGTCGAGCGCCCGCCCGCGCTGCGCCTCGTCGCCGGCGCGCGCCACCTGCTCCAGCAGGACGGGCGGGAGGATGCACGCCAGCCCGTGCCGGCCGGTCACCGGTGCGCCGCCTCGGCGAGCAGCCCCCGGTCCCGCAGCACGCCGAGCAGCTGCTCCACCGACTCCTCCTGCGACTGCTCGTGCGTGCGCACCACCGCGTCCGGCGCGGTCGGCGGCTCGTACGGCGCGTCGACGCCGGTGAGGCCGGACAGCTCGCCGGCGCGCTGCCTGGCGTAGAGCCCCTTGACGTCGCGGTCGCTGCACACCTCGACCGGAGTCGCGACGTGCACCTCGAGGAAGCCGGCGCCCCGCTCGGCGTGCAGCGCGCGGGCCGCGGCCCGGGTCTCGGCGTACGGGCTGATGACGGCGGCCAGCACGAGCACGCCGTGCTTGGCGAGGGTGGCCGCGACCCAGCCGATGCGCAGGACGTTGGTGTCGCGGTCCTGCCGGCTGAACCCCAAGCCCTTGGTGAGGAACTCCCGCACCTCGTCGCCGTCGAGCAGCTCGACCGGCCCGGCGAGGCGCTGCGCGAGCGCCCGGGCGAGCGTCGTCTTGCCGGCGCTCGGCAGGCCGGTGAGCCACACCGTGGTGCCCGGCGCCGGCGCCAGCGGCACGACGGTGCGCTCGGCGGCCGGGGGCGGGGCGGCAGTCACGACGGTCCTCCAGTGCCTGACGGCGTGCGGGCAGGTACACAGGTCGCGGGAATCCCGCGCGACCTCGGCATGCTGCACCACATCGTGCGCCGGGCTCCGGCGCGACCGGCAGGACACCGCGGACAGCCGGACGTGCACACCGCGGGCGCGGCTGCACCGCACCACAGCGAGACGGGGAGGGGACCCATGCCCGCCAAGCGCGGACAGGGCCAGTGGGCGCTCGGCTACCGCGAGCCGCTCAACGCCAACGAGCAGGTCAAGAAGGACAGCGACCCGCTCTCGGTCAAGCAGCGCATCCTCGACGTCTACAGCAAGCAGGGCTTCGACTCGATCGACGGCGCCGACCTGCGCGGCCGCTTCCGGTGGTACGGCCTCTACACGCAGCGGGCGCAGGGCATCCCCGGCGGTCGCACCGCCGTGCTCGAGCCGCACGAGCTCGAGGCGCCGTACTTCATGTTCCGCATCCGCATCGACGGCGGGCAGCTCACCAGCGAGCAGCTGCGGACCATCGGCGAGATCGCCGAGACGTACGGCCGCGACGTCGCCGACGTCACCGACCGGCAGAACGTCCAGCTGCACTGGATCCGCATCGAGGACGTCCCCGCCATCTGGCAGCGCCTGGAGTCCGTCGGGCTGAGCAGCACCGAGGCCTGCGGCGACACCCCCCGCGTGATCGTCGGCTGCCCGCTCGCCGGGGTGGCGGCCGACGAGGTGCTCGACGCCTCGCCGCAGCTCGACGCCGTCGCCAAGCGCTTCATCGGCGACCCGTCGTTCGCGAACCTCCCGCGCAAGTTCAAGACCTCCATCTCCGGCTGCGCCACGCACTGCACCAATCACGAGATCAACGACGTCGCGTTCGTCGGCGTCCGGCTGCCCGACGGCCGGGTGGGCTACGACCTGTGGGTCGGCGGCGGCCTGTCGACCAACCCCAAGCTCGGGCTGCGGCTCGGCGCGTTCGTGGAGCCCGACCGGGTCGAGGAGGTCTGGGCCGGCGTCTGCTCGGTGTTCCGCGACTACGGCTACCGGCGCTCGCGCATGCACGCCCGGCTGAAGTTCCTGCTCGCCGACTGGGGGCCGGAGAAGTTCCGGCAGGTGCTCGAGGCCGAGTACCTCTCCTCGCCCCTCCCGGACGGCCCGTCGCCCGCGTCGCCGCCCACCGAGGACCGCGACCACGTCGGCGTCTCCCGGCAGAACGACGGCGCGTTCTACGTCGGCACGGTCGCCCGCGCCGGTCGTACGTCCGGCACCCAGCTGCAGCGCGTCGCCGCGCTCGCCGAGCAGTTCGGCTCCGGCCGGGTGAGCACGACGGCGCAGCAGGGGCTCGTGGTGCTCGACGTACCCGGGGAGTCCGTCGACGCCGTCGTCGACGCGCTCGAGGCCGAGGATCTGCGGGTCCGGCCCAGCCGGTTCCGCCGCGGCACGCTCGCCTGCACCGGGCTCGAGTTCTGCAAGCTCGCGATCGTCGAGACCAAGCACCGCGCGGTCGACATCTACACCGAGCTGGAGCGGCGGCTGCCGGAGTTCGACGAGCCGATCACGCTCAACATCAACGGTTGCCCCAACTCCTGCGCCCGCTTCCAGACCGGCGACATCGGGCTGAAGGGCTCGATCGTCGACGGCGAGGAGGGTTTCCAGGTGCACCTCGGCGGGCGGCTCGGCGAGGACGCGGGGTTCGGCCGCAAGTCCCGCGGGCTCAAGGTCACCGGGGACGGCGCGGTGGACTACGTCGAGCGCTTGCTGCGCAGCTACCTCGCGCACCGCGAGCCCGGCGAGCGGTTCGCCGTGTGGGCGCGGCGCGCCGACGAGGCCCTGCTCAAGTGAGCCCGGCGTGACCGAGCGGGCCGCGCCGATGTTCTGCCCGTACTGCGGCGAGGAGCACCTGCGGCCCTGGGGCGACGACCCCGACCGCCAGCACGGCCAGTGGCGCTGCGAGGACTGCCTGCGGGTCTTCACGTTGCGGTACGGCGGCCTGACCGGCCCGGCGTGACCGGCCCGGCGTGACCGGCCCGGCGTGACCGGTCCGGCGTGACCGGGAGCGAGCTGCGCACGGAGCGGCTGCTGCTGCGGGAGTGGCGCGACGACGACCGCGAAGCGTTCGCGGCGATCAACGCGGACCCGGTCGTCATGCAGCACTTCGCCGCACCGCTCACCCGTGAGCAGAGCGACGCGCTCGTCGACCGCATCCGGACGCACTTCGCGGTGCACGGGTACGGGATGTGGGTGGTCGAGGTCGGCGGCGAGCTGGCCGGGGTCACCGGGCTGCAGTGGACCGACGTGACGAGCGAGCGTGCGCTGGAGGTCGGCTGGCGCTACGCCACGCGCTTCTGGGGCCGCGGGTACGCCACCGAGGCCGGCCGCGCGGCGCTCGACGTCGGGCTGCGCCAGGTGCCCGAGATCGTGTCGATCACCGCTGTCGTCAACGAGCCCTCGCAGCAGGTCATGCACCGGCTCGGGATGCGCCGGGTGCGGGAGTTCGACCACCCGCGGCCCGACCTGCCCCAGCACCTGCGCCGGCACGTCCTGTACGCCGCGCCCTGACCCCGGCCGCGCGCTCGGGTCCGGCTCAGCCGGTGGTCGTGGACCTGCGCTCGGCTGCGCCGATGTCGCAGCGCGTCGAGCCGTCGCCGTTGCCGTCGCGGGGCCGCGTCACACCGCGCTGGTCACGCGCGGTGCACGCACCCGCCGTGGTGCTGCCGGGCACCGTCGGGGAGCCGCTGTCCACGAGCGGACTGCCGGCCTGGGGCAGCAGCGTCGGCGTGCGCCCGCCGTTGTTCGCCAGCACCCCGAGCCGCGGGTCGAGGCCCGTGCGGTCACCGATCCCCCTGGTGAAGGCGCACCCCGTCGCCCTGTGCACCAGGTTGTAGCCGCCGGACGTGAGGGTCCCGGCGCAGTCCTGGCTCGACGCGCTCTGGTCGGAGGTGTTCTGCCCCAGCACCGTGTCGGCCAGAGTCACCGTGCCGCCGGTGTTGTTCAACCCGCCGCTGGCGCTGGCCGCCGCCGGCAGGTACGGGTCGCTGCGGTACGCGTTGCGCGCCAGCGTGACGCCGGTCAGCCGGGCGCTGCCCGCGGCCACGGTGACCCCGCCGGCACCGGCGGGGTTGCGCTCGTCGGCCAGGTCGGCCGTCGTGGAGCTCAGCTGCATGTTGGCGGCCACGGTCGTGTCGCTCATCCACAGCGTGCCGGTGGACCGGATGCCACCGGTGCCGCGGGCGCTGTTGCCGGTCACCGCCGAGTGCTGGAGGCGGAGGGAGCCGCTGTTGACGATGCCGCCGGCGCCGTCCTCGACCCCGTGGACGCCGGTGTTGCCGCGCACCGCGGTGTGGTCCACGGTCAGCCGACCGGAGTTGTGGATGCCGAGCTCGCCGTCCGCGACGGTGCTGAGCTCGAGCCGCGCGGTGCCGCCGTTGCTGAGCCCCGGGCGGCCCGAGAGCTGCACCCTGGTCAGGGTGGCGCTGCCCGTCGTCGTCACTCCGCCGGGCAGTCGGCTGTCGCTCGCGGTGAGCGTGCCGGCGTTGGCGACGGTCACCTCCGCGCCGAACTCCCCGGGATTGCTGCTGAACGTGCTGCCGGTCACCGTCAGGGCCGCACCGGCCTCGTTGCGGACGACGGCGTCGCGGTGCTGGTTTCCCGTGACCGTCGCGCCGGCGAGCGTCGCCCGGCCGCGGTTGGTGAGCGCCGCCCCGGCGGGCGCGAGGAGGTCGAGGCCCTGCCGGCCGTCGCGCACGGTCACGGCGACGGCGGTGAGCTCGCCGTCGTTGACCAGGGCGCTGTAGCCGGCGTCGGCG
>JALYNK010000009.1 GCA_030773235.1 Actinomycetota bacterium
GGCCAGCGGCGCGCCGAGGCCGTCGGGCACCTGCCCGGGCGACGAGGGCGGGGGCGCGGCCGCCGCCGGCGGTCCTGGCACGGGCACCCGGTGGACCGGCGCGCGCACCCCCTCGCTGCTGGTCAGCAGCGCGCTGCGGTCGCGCGTCCACGTCACGGCCTCGCCCTGCGGGGTCGCGGGGAGCGGGAGCACCCGGGGTTCGCTGCGCAGCGCCGCGACGAGGTCGTCGCCCGGCACCTCGTAGACGTACGCGTCGGTGTACGTGCGCAGCGCGAGCCGCCGGCCGTCGGGGGACACCGCGCCGCCGGTGACGAGCAGCTGCGCGGCCTGGTTGGGCGCCGGCCCGCCCGGGGTGCCGGTGGCGCGGACGGCAACGGGGGCGACCGGCTCGAGAACGCCGTCGCGCGCCTCGTACGCCCGCGCGCCGAGCAGCTCCTTCGTGACCACCAGCGTCTGCCCGGTGCGCGGGTGCAGCAGGAGCGCCTCGGCATCGTGCGGCCCGTCGGCGTAGCGCAGGACGGTGGTGCGCGTCGCGCCGCCGGGGCGGGTCTCGTGGAGCGCGACGGACCGGCGGCGGGCGGCGTTGTCGCCGATGTCGGCGAGCACCAGCGCGCCGGTCGGACCGAGCGCGCCGTCCTCGACGTCGACGGGGACGACCCCGCGCAGGGGGTGCACCGCGCGGGTGCGGCCCTGCCGGTCGACGTCGAACCAGCGTCCGGGATCGCCGCTGTCGCCGGCCGTCCAGACGCCGCCGCCGTCGGGCGCGGCGACGAGCGCGCTGGACTCGGCGATGACCGGGTCGGCGAAGCGGAACAGCACCTCCGGCGCGGAGGTCAGCACCGTCGCCGCGAGGAGCGCGGCGAGCACGGTCAGACCACGCCGTACAGCCGGTCGCCGGCGTCGCCGAGGCCCGGGGTGATGTAGCCCCGCTCGTCGAGCCGCTCGTCGACGCCGGCGGTGACGACGAGGACGGGGCAGCCCGTGTCGTCGGCGAAGACCCGCGCCAGCCGCGCGAGGCCCTCGGGCGCGGCGAGCAGGCAGACGGCGGTGACCCTGCGCGCCCCGCGCGCGACGAGCAGCTCGATGGTGGTGACCAGCGTGCCGCCGGTGGCGAGCATCGGGTCGAGGACGAACACCTCGCGGCCGGTCAGGTCCTCCGGCAGCCGGTTCGCGTACGTCGTCGCGAGCAGCGAGGTCTCGTCGCGGACCATGCCGAGGAAACCGACCTCCGCGGTCGGCAGCAGCCGGACCATCCCGTCGAGCATCCCGAGCCCGGCGCGCAGGACCGGCACGACCAGCGGCAGCGGCTTGGCGAGCCGGACGCCGGTGGCGTCGCCGACCGGTGTCGTGACGCGCACCGGCTCGGTGCGGATGCCCCGCGTCGCCTCGTACGCCAGCAGCGTCACCAGCTCGTCGGCGAGCCGGCGGAACGTCGGCGAGTCCGTGCGCGCGTCGCGCAGCGCGGTCAGCTTGTGCGCGACGAGCGGGTGGTCGACGACGAGGGTGCGCACGGCCGCGCACGCTAGCCCCGCGTCGCTACCGTCCTCGCCGCCCTGGCCCGCCGCCCCGGCAGCCCGCCGCCCGCCCGCCTGCCCCGAGGAGCCCCGTGGCGATCTGGACCCTGCACGGCGACGGACGCACCGTCCGCCCGGACGAGGTGGTCCGGCCCGACGAGCGCCTCGCCTGGCCGTACACGGTCGGGATCGGGCTGCAGCACGTCGTCGCGATGTTCGGGGCGACGTTCCTCGTGCCGGTGATCACCGGCTTCCCGCCGAGCACGACGCTGTTCTTCTCCGGCGTCGGCACGCTGGTCTTCCTCGCCGTGACGCGCAACCGGGTGCCGTCCTACCTCGGGTCGTCGTTCGCGTTCCTGGCGCCGGTTGCCGCGGCGACCGCCTCGGGCGGGATCCCCGAGGCGCTGGGCGGGATCGTGGCGGCCGGCGTGCTGCTGGTCGGGGTCGGGCTGCTGGTGCAGGCCGTGGGCGTGCGCCCGGTCGAGTGGCTGCTGCCGCCGGTCGTCACCGGGGCCGTGGTCGCGCTGATCGGGCTCAACCTCGCGCCGGTCGCCCGCGACAACGTCGCGGAGGACCCGCTCGTCGCGGTCGTCACGCTGCTCGTCGTGGTGGTGCTGACGGTGGCCGGCCGCGGGCTCGTAGGGCGGTTGTCCGTCGTGCTCGGCGTCGCGGTGGGGTACGTGCTCGCCGCGCTGCGCGGCGACGTGGCGTTCGACGCCGTGCGCTCCGCGGCGTGGGTCGGCCTGCCGGACTTCACGGCGCCGCGGTTCACGCTGTCCGCGGTCGTCCTCGTGCTGCCCGTCGTGCTGGTGCTCGTGGCGGAGAACACCGGGCACGTCAAGGCGGTCGCCGCCATGACCGAGCGCGACCTCGACGACGTGCTCGGCCGGGCGTACGTCGGCGACGGCGTGGCCACGACGCTCGCCGGGCTCGGCGGCGGCTCGGGCACGACGACGTACGCGGAGAACATCGGCGTCATGGCGGCCACCCGCGTCTACTCGACGGCGCCGTACTACGTGGCCGCGGCGTTCGCCATCGCGCTCGGCCTCTCGCCCAAGATCGGGGCGCTGATCGCCGCGATCCCGGCCGGTGTGCTCGGTGGCGCCACGACCGTCCTGTACGGCCTCATCGCCGTGCTGGGCGCGCGGATCTGGGTCGAGGCCCGGGTGGACTTCCGCGACCCCGTCAACCTGCTGCCCGCCGCGCTCGCGCTGGTGATCGGCGCGGCGGACTACTCGTTCGCCGTCGGGGGCCTCGAGTTCGGCGGCATCGCGATCGGCACCGTGACCGCCGTCGTCGCGTACCGCCTCCTGCGCGCCCTCGCTCCGGGTCACTGACCTCCCCCCGGAGGATGTCGCGGTCAAGCCCCCGATCTCGACATCCGGCAGGGGGAGGTCGACCGGCGCGACGGGCGGCGCGGGCAAGGGCCGCGCGGACACGGGCGGCCAGGCGCTCTGGCCGGTGCCACGCCTCTGCCCACGCGTAGCGGACGACCTCGAAGCCCGCGTCCCGCAAGCGGTCCTCGCGCACCTTCTCAGCTGTCAGCACCGCCGGTGAGTCGTACTTCGCGAGCCCGTCGGCCTCCCCCACCACCCGCTCAGCCCGCCACAGGTGGTCGACGCGGGCGAGAAAGCCGTCCGCGTCGTGCAGGACCACCTGCAGCTCGGCTCCGGCAGGCCCTGTCCGTGCATCTGGAAGCGGCCCAACGACTCGATCGCCGACTCCGCTCCGGGCCGGGCCAGCGCCAGCGCGCGGCGAGCGGTCGCGGTGCCCGGAGCCCGCGCGCAGGCGGCCAGAGCACTGGCGCTGGCGGATGCGGGAACGCGGCGCTGCAACGCACCGTCGAAGGCGACCACCCCGGCGAGGACCGACCCCCGCCGGGCGACGTCCACCGCGGTGCGCGCGAGCGTGGTGGCCCGCAGGCCACCGACGTGCGTGAGGTCATCGTCGGACACTCGTAGCGCGGGCAGGGGACCGCTGCGTGCCGGCCGTCCTGGCGCCGTACGGCGAGCACCGGCGGTGCGACAGGCCGGTGCAGGAGCGGCAGGTCGTGCAGCACCGCGGCCGTCTCGGCGTACGGAAGGGCCTGCGGGAGCCGCAGCGGGGCCGCGGCCACCTCCAGCCGTACGGGCCGACGTGCCCGGCTCTGGCAGGTCGGGGCCGGGGACGTGCACCCCGTACCGCACCGTGCGCCACCGCTCGGTGCGCAGCGCCGTGGCCACCTGCGCAGGTGTGAGCCCGAGCTCGAGTGCCTGCGCGCGGGTCAGCACCCACCTCGTCGGCGTGCAATCTGCTGCACCGCGGCGTCGTGCTCCACGGCGGGCACGACCGACGGCTCGGGCTGAGCCGGGCCGGGCCGCCCCCAGCCGCGGGCGCCGTGCCCAGCCGCAGGCGGCTACAGCGGGCCGAGGCGGTCGGTGAGGTAGCGCTCGACCTGGTCCAGCGACACCCGCTCCTGCGTCATCGCGTCGCGCTCGCGGACGGTGACCGCCTGGTCCTGCAGGGTGTCGAAGTCGACGGTGACGCAGTACGGCGTGCCGACCTCGTCCTGGCGCCGGTACCGCCGGCCGATCGCGCCGGCGTCGTCGAAGTCGGTGGCGAACTGCCTGCGCAGCCGCGCCGCGAGGTCGCGCGCGACCGGCGACAGGTCGGCGTTGCGCGACAGCGGCAGGACGGCCGCCTTCACCGGCGCGAGCCGCGGGTCGAGCTTCAGCACGACGCGCCTGTCGACGCCGCCCTTGGTGTTCGGCGCCTCGTCCTCGGTGTAGGCGTCGAGCAGGAACGTCAGCACGCACCGGTCGACGCCGGCGGCCGGCTCGATGACGTACGGCGTCCAGCGCTCGCCGCTCTCCTGGTCGAAGTACGACAGGTCGACACCGGACGCCTTGCTGTGCACCGTCAGGTCGTAGTCGGTGCGGTTGGCGATGCCCTCGAGCTCGCCCCACTCCCCGCCCGAGAAGCGGAAGCGGTACTCGAGGTCGACGGTGCGCGTCGAGTAGTGCGACAGCTTCTCCGGCGGGTGCTCGAACAGCCGCAGGTTGTCCGGGTCGATGCCGAGGTCGAGGTACCAGCGGTGCCGCTCGTCGATCCAGTACGAGTGCCACTCGGCGTCCTCGCCGGGCTTCACGAAGAACTCCATCTCCATCTGCTCGAACTCGCGCGTCCGGAAGATGAAGTTGCCCGGGGTGATCTCGTTGCGGAAGCTCTTGCCGATCTGCCCGATGCCGAACGGCGGCTTCTTGCGCGCGGCGTTCTGCACGTTGAGGTAGTTGATGAAGATGCCCTGCGCGGTCTCCGGGCGCAGGTACGCCAGCCCGCTCTCGTCGTCGACCGGCCCGAGCGACGTCCGGAGCAGGCCGCTGAACTGCCGGGGCGGCAGGAACGTGCCGCGGTTGCCGCAGTTGGGGCAGGCGAGCTCGGCGAGCGGCTTGCCCGCCGCCTCCTCGAGGTGGTCGGCCCGGAACCGCTTGTGGCAGCTGGTGCACTCCGTCAGGGGGTCGCTGAACGTCGCGACGTGCCCGCTCGTCTCCCACACCTCGCGGGCGAGGATCACGCAGCTGTCGAGACCGACGACGTCGTCGCGGCCCTGGACGACGGCCTTCCACCACTGCCGCTTGACGTTGTTCTTGAGCTCGACGCCGAGCGGGCCGTAGTCCCAGGAGGCGCGCAGCCCGCCGTAGATCTCGCTGCTGGGGAACACCAGCCCCCGGCGCTTGCAGAGGCTGACGATCGTGTCCATGCGGTCGGCGGTGCTGGCCATGGGCGGAGCGGCTCCAGTCCGGCTGGCGGTCGGCGGGCGGGCGAGTGGGGCAGGCTAGTCGTCCTCGGGGTGCCCGCCGTCCGCCAGCGGGTGGCGCTCGACGCCGCGCAGCGCCGCCTCCGCCTCCGCCACGGCGTCCGCGCCGCCCCGCCAGTCCCGCTCGCACAGCGGGAGGGTCGCGCCGTCGGGCGCGACGAGGTCGAGGTGCGCGTGGTCGGGCTCGGGCGCCGCGCCGACGGCCACGCACTCGGCGTACCGCACGGTGAGGCACTGCCCGCCCGGCAGCAGGACGCTCACGCCCGCCGGTCCCTGCACGAGGCCGGACCCGGGCGGAGCCTCGCCGCGCCAGCGCCGCCGGCGCCGGCGCCCCTCGACCGGCCGGTGGCCGAGCTCAGGCAGCTCCACGACGTCCGGCAGCACGCGCGGCGCGTCCTCCGGCACCAGCACCAGCCGTGACGCGAGCCCGGCGGCGACCGCGTCGCGCACCTGCTCGCAGGTCAGCGCGGCCAGAGCGGCGAGCCGCTGCTCGAGCGGAGCGATGAGCCGCTGCTCGAGCGGCTCGTACGGCTCGCCGTTCAGCACGCCCGAAGCGGCGTGCGCCACCTCGTCGGCCACACCGCGCGGGTCACGCAGGTGCTCGCGCGCGCCCTCGACGTCGTGCGTCAGCTCCGCCGCGGTCGGGCCGCGCTCGGCGAACGCGCCGAGCCCCCGCCACAGCCCCTCGACGACGGCGGGCACCTCGGCTTCGGGCGCGTCGGCGAAGAACGCGACGTGCGCGGTGTCGCGGTCGACGAGCCCCGTCACGAAGTCGACGTCGTAGCTGTGGCCGCCGCTGTGGCGCAGCGCGTCCTCCGCCCGGTCGAGGACGATCCGCAGCCCCGACAGCAGCGCGTCGCCGGCCGGCGCCTCGAACGACAGCGCCACGTCCGGGCCGGGGTAGCGGCGTTGCGCGGGCAGTGCGAGCGGCAGGCGGGCCTGCGGTCGCCGGGCGGGAGGCGTGCCGTCGGCCAGCGGCAGGCGCAGCCCCTCGGGAGGCGGACCGGTCAGCCACAGCGCGGCGTTCGACCGGACGAAGTACGCCGCCGCGTGCGCGCGCACCTGCTCGGCGCTGAGGCCGGCCACGGCCGGGTCGCGCATCCCGGACAGGCCGAGCCCGGACGCGCCGTACCGCGCGACGAGCAGCTCGCCGTGCAGGTCGCCGCCCGCGCGGGTCTCCTCCGCGGCGAGCACGCGCGCCTCGGTGGCCAGCCGGTCGACCGGCAGGTCGGCCAGTGCGCGGCAGACGTCGAGGAGGAACTGCGCCACCTGCTCCGGCCGGCCGGTGGCCGTGAACTCGGTCAGGCCGGAATCGACGGAGGCGTTGCGGTCGAGGTGGCTCCTGGGCAGCGAGCCCATGACGAGGTGCTCGACGAGGTGGGTGACGCCGCCGGTCGCGAAGGTCTCGTCGCGCCTCCCGACCCGGAACACCAGCCCCGCCGAAAGCGGCTCGGGTCCCTGCCGCCAGACCACCGGCACGCCGTCGATCTCGCTGCACCCCGTCACCGTACGGAGCCGATCTCAGGGTCTGACCCCTCTGCCCGCCGGCTGGGGGTCCGCCCGTCGTCGGACACCAGCACCTCGTACGCGCCCGGCTCGTCGCGGCCGCGGGCGAGCAGCGGCGCCGCGGCCACCCGGACGTCGTACGCGGACAGGCTGCGCCGGTACGCGCCCACGCCCGCCCAGGCGGTGACGAGCACCCACGCGGTGGGGTCGTCGGCGGCCCGGCCGACCTCGCCGCGCAGGTAGCCGGGGCGGGCGGCGAACGCGACGAGGGCCGCCTCCGCCTGGGGCAGGAAGGCCTGGGCGTCGCTCTCCGGCACGTCGAAGCGGTGGACGACGAGGAGCTCAGGCACCGCGCACGTCCCCGGCCACGGCGTTCGGGAGCGCGGCGCCGTAGCGCCGGTCGCGGGACGCGTAGAGCTCGCAGGCCTGCCACAGGTGCCGGCGGTCGACGTCTGGCCACAGCGCGTCGAGGAACACCAGCTCGGCGTACGCCGACTGCCAGAGCAGGAAGTTCGACGTGCGCTGCTCGCCGGAGGTGCGCAGGAACAGGTCGACGTCGGGCATGTCCGGCTCGTCGAGGTAGCGGGCGAGCACCCGCTCGTCGACCTTCTCCGGGTCGAGCCGACCGGCGGCGACGTCGCGCGCCAGGCCCTTCGCGGCGTCGGCGATCTCCGCGCGGCCGCCGTAGTTGACGCACATCGTCAGGGTGCAGACGTCGTTGCCGGCGGTGAGCTGCTCGGCCTCCTCGAGCTCGCGGACCACCGACCGCCACAGCCGGGGGCGGCGGCCGGCCCAGCGCACGCGCACGCCCAGGTCGTGCATCTCGTCGCGCCGGCGGCGGATGACGTCGCGGTTGAAGCCCATGAGGAAGCGCACCTCGTCGGGCGAGCGCCGCCAGTTCTCCGTCGAGAACGCGTACGCCGACACCCAGCGCACGCCGAGCTCGATCGCGCCCTGCACGACGTCCAGCAGCGAGCTCTCGCCCTCCGCGTGCCCCGCGGTGCGGGGCAGGCCGCGCGCCTCCGCCCAGCGGCCGTTGCCGTCCATCACGATCGCCACGTGCCGCGGCACCAGCTCCGGCGGCAGCGCCGGGGGCCGGGCGCCGGACGGGTGCGGCGGAGGCGGACTCACCTCCCGACGGGCGGCCCGCCTCACGAGCGCTCCACGAGCGGCAGGCTGCGCAGCCCGCGCTCGAGGTGCCACTGCAGGTGCGCGGCGACCAGCCCGCTCGCCTCCCGCCGGGTGCGGCCGTCGCTCGCCTCGGCCGGGTCCCACTCCCCGTGCAGCAGGTCCTGCATGAGCGCGAGCGCGCTGGGCGACGGGGAGGCCGCGCCGGCGGGCCGGCACGCGGGGCAGACGCTGCCGCCGGACGGGACGGAGAACGCCCGGTGCGGGCCGGGCTCGCCGCAGCCCGCGCAGTCCTCGAGCGCGGGCGCGTACCCGGCGACGGTCATCGCGCGCAGCAGGAACGCGTCGAGCACCAGGCCCGGGTCGCGCTGCGGCGCGGAGCCGGTGAGCGCCCGCAGCGCGCCGACGACGAGCAGGAACAGCCGCACCGACGGCTCGCGCTCCTCGGCGGTGAGCCGCTCGGCGGTCTCGAGAACGGCCGTGCCGGTGGTGTACCGGGCGTAGTCGCCGACGATCTCCCGGCCGTACGAGGTGAGGCTCTCGGCCTGCGTCACCACGTCGAGACCGCTGCGGCCCTCCCACAGCTGCAGGTCGACGTGGCTGAAGGGCTCGACGCTCGCGCCGAACTTCGAGCGGGTGCGCCGCACGCCCTTCGCGACGGCGCGCACCCGGCCGTGGCGGCGGGTGAGGACGGTGACGATGCGGTCGGCCTCGCCGAGCTTGTGCACCCGCAGGACGACGCCCTCGTCGCGGTAGAGCGCCACGTCCCGATCCTAGGCGTGATCTAGAAGCCCAGCCGCCGGAGCTGCTTCGGGTCGCGCTGCCAGTCCTTGGCGACGCGCACCCGCAGGTCGAGGTGCACCGGCGTGCCGAGCAGCGCCTCGATCTGCCTCCGGGCGGTGGTGCCGACGTCGCGCAGCCGGGTGCCGCCGGTCCCCAGCACGATCGCCTTCTGGCTGTCGCGCTCGACGTGCAGGCTCGCGTACACGTCGAGCAGCGGGCGGTCCGGCGGGCGGTCCGCGCGGGGCTGCATCTCGTCGACGGTCACCGCGATGGAGTGCGGCAGCTCGTCGCGCACCTGCTCCAGCGCGGCCTCGCGGATCATCTCCGCCACCAGCACGATCTCGGGCTCGTCGGTCAGCTCGCCGTCGGGGTAGAGCGGCGGTCCCTCGGGCAGCCGGGCGACGAGCAGGTCGGCGAGCAGGTCGACCTGCTCGCCCGCGACGGCGCTCACCGGGACGACCTCCGCCCAGTCGCCCAGCCGCGTGAGCGCGAGCAGCTGCTCGGCGATCTGCTGCTTGGCAGCCTTGTCGGTCTTGGTCAACACGGCGACCACCGGCGTCGGAAGACGAGCGAGCTCGGCGGCGATGAACCGGTCGCCCGGGCCGACCTTCTCGTCCGCCGGGACGCAGAAGCCCACGACGTCGACCTGGGCGTACGTCTCGCGGACGAGGTCGTTCAGGCGCTGCCCGAGCAGGGTGCGCGGCTTGTGCAGCCCGGGGGTGTCGACGAGCACGAGCTGCGCGTCGGAGCGGGAGACGATCCCGCGCACCGTGTGGCGCGTCGTCTGCGGCCGGCTGCTCGTGATCGCGACCTTGGCGCCGGTGAGGGCGTTGGTGAGGGTGGACTTGCCGGCGTTCGGCCGCCCGACGAAGCAGGCGAACCCGGACCGGTGCGCCGGAGTCCCGGTCACGTGCGGAGGGTCTCGCGGACGACGCCGTCGGGGCCGGCGACGTGGACGGGCACACCGACGCCGAACTCCCGCACGACGGCGAGGTCGGCCTCGGACACCAGCCCGTCGGTGACGAGCGCGGCGGCCTCGAAGGTGCGGACCCCGCTGGACGCCGCCGCCGCCACCGCGCCGCGCAGCGCGCTGGTGGTCAGCGTCGGGTCGGCGTTCTCGACGGTCGCGGCTGCGTACGTCCGCCCGTCGGTGTCGCGCACCGCGGCGCCCTCGGCGAGCCCGGTGTGCGGCGCGTGGGCCCGCAGCCGGGCGCCGCGCGCCAGCACAACGATCTTGCGGTCCTCCGCGTCGAGCGTCTCGGGGTCCACTACGGCTCCTGCTCCCCCGTGCGGCTCGCCAGCACGGTCGTGATCTGGTTGCGCCGCCCCGCCGCGGTCTCCGCGACGAGGGTGACGCCGTTGACGGTGGTCGTGGCGCCGGGGATGGGGACCCGGCCGAGCGCGCTGGCCAGCAGCCCGCCGACGGTCTCGACGTCGTCGTGCGGCAGCTCGACGTCGAAGAGCTCCTCGAGGTCCTCCACCGGCAGCCGGGAGGTGACGCGGACGGTGTCTGGGTCGAGCTGCTCGACGGGGGGTCGCTCGCGGTCGTACTCGTCGACGATCTCGCCGACGATCTCCTCGAGGATGTCCTCGATGGTCACGAGCCCGGCGATGCCGCCGTACTCGTCGACGACGAGCGCGAGGTGCCCCTGGCTGGCCTGCATCTCGCGGAGGAGGTCGTCGACCGGCTTGCTCTCCGGAACGAACACGGCCTCGCGCATCACCTCGCTCACCGGCGCCTCGCCGCCGACGGCGCGCTCGCGGCGGACGAGGTCCTTGAGGTACGCCACGCCGACGACGTCGTCGGCCCCGCCGTCCCCGACGACGGGGATGCGGCTGAACCCGCTGCGCAGCGCGAGGTTGAGCGCCTGGCGCACCGTCTTGTCCTGCTCGATGAACACCATGTCGGTGCGCGGCACCATGACCTCGCGCACGATCGTGTCGCCGAGGTCGAAGACGTTCTCGATCATGTCGCGCTCGGCCTCCTCGACGACGCCGCCCTCCTGGGCGAGGTCGACGAGGTCGCGCAGCTCGGCCTCGGAGGCGAACGGCCCCTCCCGGAAGCCCTTGCCGGGCGTGAGCGCGTTGCCGAGCAGGATGAGCAGCCGCGGCACCGGACCGAACACGCGGGTGAGCACCAGCGCGACCGGCGCGCCGAACAGCGCGACCCGCTCGGCCTGCTGACGGCCGATCGTGCGCGGCGCGACGCCGATGAGGACGTACGACACGACGACCATCACCGCGACGGCCACCGCGACCGCGGCCGAACCGGGCAGCCGGTCGAGGGCGTACGCGGTGACGATCCCGACCGCCGACAGCTCCGCGGCGAGCCGCAGGAGCAGCAGCAGGTTGAGCGAGCGCGGCGGGTCGGTGAGCACCGCCTGCAGCCGGGAGGCACCGGCGCGCCCCTCGCGCACCAGCTCCTCGACGCGGACCCGGCTGACGCGCGCGAGCGCCACCTCGACGCAGGCCAGCACGCCGGCCACGACGACGAAGAGGGCGGCGGCCAGCGGCGGGCCGAGCGCGGAACCCACTGTCCGGGGATCAGACGCCGCGCGCGCGGGCGTCGCGCCAGGTGCGCAGCAGCTCGTCCTGCAGCCCGAACATCTCGGTGTGCTCCTCGGGGCTGCCGTGGTCGTAGCCGAGCAGGTGCAGCACGCCGTGCGTGCAGAGCAGCTGCAGCTCGTCCTCGGGGCCGTGCCCGGCCTCGCGCGCCTGTCGGGCCGCGACGACGGGGCAGAGCACGACGTCGCCGAGCAGCGCCGGGCCCGCCTCCTCCGGCTCTCCGCGCCCGCCGTGACCGACGCCGCGGGAACCGCGCAGGTCGAGCTCGTCCATGGGGAACGCGAGGACGTCGGTGGGACCGGGCTCGCCCATCCAGTGGACGTGCAGGCGCTCCATGTCGGCGACGTCGACGAGCAGCAGCGACAGCTCGGCGAGCGGCGAGACCCCGAGCGTGTCCAGCACGTGCCGGGCGACCCGGACGAGCCCCTGCTCGTCGACGTCGACGCCGCTCTCGTTCGCGATCTCGATGCTCACCCGGCGCGGACCGTCGGGACGGTCACGAGCGGGTGCGCGAGGTGTCGTCGCGCCGGCCGGGCCCCTTGAGGCCCGTGCTCCGGGGCAGCCCGCTCTTCGGGCGCCGGAGCTGCTCCTGCTCGGCGTCGTACTGCTCGTACGCGTCGATGATCCGGCCGACGAGCTTGTGCCGGACGACGTCACCGCTGGTGAGCTCGGCGAAGTGCACGTCGTCGACGTCGGTGAGGATGTCGCGCACCACGCGCAGGCCGCTCACCGTGCCGCCGGGGAGGTCGACCTGGGTGACGTCGCCGGTGACCACGATCCTCGAGCCGAAGCCGAGCCGGGTGAGGAACATCTTCATCTGCTCGGCGGAGGTGTTCTGCGCCTCGTCCAGGATGATGAAGGCGTCGTTGAGCGTGCGCCCGCGCATGTACGCCAGCGGCGCGACCTCGATCGTCCCGGCCTGCATGAGCCGCGGGATCGAGTCGGGGTCGAGCATGTCGTGCAGGGCGTCGTACAGCGGCCGCAGATAGGGGTCGATCTTCTCGTACAGCGTGCCGGGGAGGAACCCGAGCCGCTCGCCCGCCTCGACGGCCGGGCGGGTGAGGATGATCCGGTTGACCTGCTTGGCCTGCAGCGCCTGCACGGCCTTGGCCATCGCGAGGTAGGTCTTGCCGGTGCCGGCGGGGCCGATGCCGAACACCACGGTGTGGGAGTCGATGGCCTCCACGTAGCGCTTCTGGTTGACCGTCTTCGGCCGGATGGTGCGCCCGCGGTTGCTGAGGATGTTCAGCGTCAGGACGTCTGCGGGCTTGTCGCCGGTGTCCTTGGTGAGCATCGCGAGGCTGCGCTCGACGGCGTCCGGGGTGAGCACCTCACCCCGGTCGAGGAGCAGCAGCAGCTGCTCGAACAGGCCGGCGGCGAGCGCGTTGTCGGCCGGACTGCCGGTCAGGGTGATCTCGTTGCCGCGGACGTGGACGTCGCTGGCGACGAGGGTCTCGACGAGACGGAGCAGCTCGTCGCCGCTGCCGAGGAGGCTGACCATCGAGTGCCCGCCGGGCACGACGATCCGCGTGGTCACGGGGCGGGCGGGCGGGGTGTCGGGCATGGAGGTCGCGGCGCGCGCCGTCAGCCTGCTCTCTGACCGGGGTCGGGACCCGGACAGCCTACCCGCGCGGGCGCGCAGCCCCCCGGAGCAGGCGCTAGCCCGGCGGCCAGGCCAGCCCGCGGCCGCCGAGGACGTGCACGTGCAGGTGGTGCACGCTCTGCCCCGCGTCGTCGCCGGTGTTGACGACGAGCCGGTAGCCGCTGTCCAGCCCCTCCGCCCGGGCCACCGCCACCGCGCCGGCGAGCACGTCCGCGAGCAGCGCGGGGTCGGCGTCGGCCAGTGCCTCCGCCGTGGCGTGGTGCTCGCGCGGCACGACGAGGACGTGCACGGGTGCGGCGGGCGCGAGGTCGCGGAACGCCACCACCCGGTCGGTCTCGTGCACCACCGCGGCCGGGAGCTCGCCCGCGACGACGCGGCAGAACAGGCAGCCGGATCCGGTCCTGCGCTCGCTCACTGTCGTCTCCTCGTCAGGTAGAGCCCGAGCCCGCCGAGCGCCATGAGCAGCAGCCCCGCACCGCCGGCGCCGAGCGCGATGTCCAGCACCGGGTCGGCGGCGGCCAGTGCGGCGGCCGACAGCGCGGCACCGGTCAGCACGAGCCGCTCAGCACGGGCCGCGGGCGTCAGGTGCGGCCGCGGGCATGTCCGGGAGCGTAGGGGCCCGCCGGCGGGCGCCGGGTCCGGCGG
>JALYNK010000010.1 GCA_030773235.1 Actinomycetota bacterium
TCATCGACGCACTGGCGCAGGCCGGCGGCAACAAGGCCGAGGCCGCACGCTTGCTGGGGATGTCGCGCGCCACCATCTACCGGAAGATCCGCGGCTTTGGCATCTCGGACCCGTCCGTGTGAGCGGTCCCGGCTCAGCAAGCTACTGCCGCCCGGGTCGAGGACACCACAGGCTCGAGGCCGGCCTCGACGAACGGGTGGACGTTGGAGCCTCGCCGGTGGGCTCGCCCACCTGCGCACGACGAGCGGCGCGACGGTCTGCAGCCTGCGGACGCCCTCGGCCGGACCAGCCAGCGGCGCGGTCACAACGCCGGGCCGTGCTCACGCCAGGGAAGCCGGGGACGTGGCCGTCCGGTCGCCGTGTCGGCGGATCAGCTGGCTGGCCGCGCGAACACAGCGACGGAGGACCAGGCCACTCCCGTCACGGCCGCCGCCCGCACCAGGAGGCACGTCCGTCTCCTGGCGACAGCGGAAGCGCCGAAGCCCCGAGCGAGGACTCGGCCAGCCCCGATGTCTCGCCCCACGACCAGCCGTGCGGCGAGGTGTCGAGGGACAGCTGCTACGTGCCGCGCCACCACTGGTTGAGCTGCGTGACGGCCAGCGCGACGAGCGCCACCAGCACTACGGCGGCGGCCACGATGAGCCGGACGGGCCGGGGCCGTACATCGACGTGAGTCCTCCATCCGGTCCTCCATCAGCTTGCCTGGCGGACCATGCGTGGGCGCCCCAACTCGCGGAGGCGCTGTCAATCGCGGAGCAGCGCACGCACGGGGCTTCCTTCGACGACGCCTCCGTGCTTGCATCGACGGATGGGAGACACGAGGCACGTGGATCTTTCGTCGCTGGCGCTGCAGGGGCTGATCGAGGAGATTGTCCTCCATGAGCCCGACCGGGCAGAGTCCGAAACCCCGCCGGGATCGGGCACGGCAAGCAGTCGAGATGCGCTGCGGGCGGTCACCCGGCTGGCCCGGGCGATCGAGGTGCCGGCGGACGCCGGAGACCTGCCTCCCAGCCAGGCGTATCGCATGGCGGCGCTGCTCCTGGTCGTCCGCGACTTCATCCGGCCCTTGGGGCCGGAGGCCGACGAGCACGTCACCCGCTACCTCGCCGAGGTCGTGGAGAAGCTCAGGCGCTGACGCGTCTCGCGCTCGCCATCGAGGCCGGGCAAGGTCCTTGCCGAGAATCTCCTGGTGGGGACCTGCGCGGCGACACGCCGCGGCGGGCACGCCGCACATCACGTCAGCAGCGCGCGACCGCCACCTCGCGCTGGCGCAAGTCAGCCGTCGTCAGCAACGACGACCGCCACGTCGAAGGCGTCCTTGTCGAGCGGCAGATCGTCGGGCCCTTGTGGAACGTGGACGTTCTTGCTGCCTAGCTCCTGCGCCTTGTGCAGGAACTCGTAGGTCTCCGAATCAGTGAGCCGGTAGCCCCGCGAGCTGCCGTTCCACTCCGCGGTGTACAGCTGCTCGCCCTTGAGGGCGTACGTGCGCGCGTCGGCCTCCAGCTGCTTCAGGGCCGGCCCCCCGTCACGCGGGTCGAACCGCCCGTTGACGATGAGCCTGTCGCCGAACCGCTCAAGCAGCTGCGCGTTCTGCTCGGCCGTGTTGAAGCCGTTGACGTACCACTCCTTGAGGTACATCGACAGAAAGATCGCCTTGTCGACGTGGCCCTCGACGAAGACGTCGCGCTCGAAGTCGTCGGGCGTGATCTTCAGGTACTTCTCATAGTCCCAGCGCGTGTGCTCCGGGCCGAGCTGGTGGTAGCCGTAGAAGCAGTCGATCCAGCCTTGGCGAACTCCTGCGCGTCCGGCCTCCAGTTCTCCCCGACTTGCGTCCCACAAGTGCGAGTGGGAGTCGACAACGAAGTACTTCTCACCGTTCCTCTCGTACATCCTTGGCTCCTCCGTGCTACGGGACGAGGATGGCCCGGCCGCGGACGCGGCCGGCGTCGAGGTCGTGCAGGGCGTCGAGCGCCGCGTCCAGCGGGTACTGCTGGTGTGCAGCGTGACCTTGCCGGGCTGGGCCAGCACCATGAGTTCCGCGAGGTCGTTGTAGGTCCCGACGATGTTGCCGATCACGTTCTTCTCGCCGGCCACGAAGTCGAGCGTCGAGATCCGAAGCTCGCCGCCGTAGCCGATGACGAACTGGAAACCGACGGGCGCGGTCGTGGCCCACCCGTCATTCTCGGCTCCCTGCTCCGCGACGAAGTCGAAGACGACGTCAGTGCCGTGTCCGCCGGTCAGGTCCTTCACGGCCTCGACGTGGTTGCCGTCGGCCTGCACGGTCTCGTCCGCGCCGATCTCCTTGGCGAGCGCGAGCGCGTCCGGGTTCCTGTCCACGACGACGATCCGGGTGGTGGTGAGAGCGGCGAGGCACTGCACCCCGATGTGCCCGAGCCCGCCCGCGCCCTGGACCACCGCCGTCGTCCCCGGGTACAGCAGCGGGGACGGCCTTGCGGACCGCGTGGTAGGCGGTGATCCCGGCGTCAGCCAGCGCGGCGACGTCCGCCGGGTTCCACGCGGCGCTGCTCCGGTTGCGCGACCACTACGCCTCCCGGCAGGCCAACCCGAGAGGAACCATCTCCGTCGGCGCGGCGGAATCCGACGGGTCCCCCGTCGGGTGGCCGTAGTATCGGCACCGCAGCCGTCCGTGGACGACACCACGGTCCGTCAGCTCGGCGCATGCGAGAGGTTCAGGACCGCGTGCTGGTCCACGACGAGGTTGGCGCCGGTGACGTAGGAGGCGGAGCCGTACATCAGCGAGGCGACCGAGGAGTCGCACCTCACCCAGCTGCTGCGGCAGCTCGACCTGCGCGACTGGGCCCAGGCCGTGGTCCTCGCCCATTGGTGCCGGCTGTTCGACGACGAGCCGTCAGCGCCGGCGGTACGCGCCGAGGTTGAAACTGTCGGGGGACCGTCAGCCGGCCACGCGGGTCGGCAGGATCGTTGGGGCAGCGGCGCCTCCCGCCCTCGGTGTTTCGGTCACCGGTCGACGGCACGGCCGGCTCGTCGTCGTAGCTGGCGAGCAGCGCCGAGGCGGCCTCGACGAAGGAGCTCGGCAGCAGGCGGGCGGTGATGCGGAAGAACCTCTCGTCGCGGTCGCTGTCCCACGCGTCGGAGATCTTCTCATAGCGGTCATGGCGTCCTCCTCGAGGTCCGTGCTGTTGAGAACCACGAAGCCTGAGGAGCGCTGCTGGCATCGGACCGCGTCCTGATGTGCGTCGCGGCCTCGGATGAACGTCGGCTGCGACCTGAGGTGGAGACGCCGCCCGGACGGCCATCGACGCGGCCGACCCGGGCACGGGGACTACTTCACGTCGTACCGGTCCAGCTCCATGACCTTCACCCACGCCTTGACGAAGTCGCGGACGAACAGCGCCGGAGCGTCGTCGGACGCGTACACCTCGCAGATCCCGCGCAGGACCGAGTTCGAGCCGAAGACCAGGTCGGCGGCGGTCGCCGTCCGCACCACCTGACCGGAGGCGTCGATGCCCTCGTAGAGACCCTCGGTGCTGGGCGAGGTCCGCCACGAGATGCTGAGGTCGAGCAGGTTGCGGAAGAAGTCGGTCGTCAGCGCACCCGGCCGGTCGGTGAACACGCCGTGCTTCGTGCCGCCGGTGTTGGCGCCGAGCGCCCGCATGCCGCCGACGAGGACCGTCATCTCCTTAGCGGTCAGCTCGAGCATGTACGCCCGGTCGACCAGCAGCGTCTCCGGCGACAGCTTCGAGCCGGGCTCCAGGTAGTTGCGGAAGCCGTCGGCGCGCGGCTCGAGGTAGGCGAACGTCTCGACGTCGGTCTGCTCCTGCGAGGCGTCCGTGCGCCCCGGCCGGAACGGCACGGTGACGCCGAAGCCGGCCTCGCGGGACGCCTGCTCGACCGCCGCGCACCCGCCGAGGACGATGAGGTCGGCCAGCGAGATCCGCCGGCCGCCGCGCTCGAAGTCGGTCTTCACGCGCTCGAGCACCGGCAGCACGACCGCGAGCTCGGCCGGGTCGTTCGCCGCCCAGTTCTTTTGCGGCGACAGGCGCAGCCGGCCGCCGTTCGCGCCGCCGCGCTTGTCGGTGCCGCGGAACGACGACGCGGCCGCCCACGCGGTGCGCACGAGCTGCGGGCCCGTCAGGCCGGAGGCGAGCAGCGCCTGCTTGAGCTCGGCGATCTCGGCGTCCCCGACCAGGTCGTGGTCGACCGCCGGGACCGGGTCCTGCCACAGCTGCGGCTCGGGCACCCACGGGCCGAGGTAGCGGGAGAGCGGGCCCATGTCGCGGTGCAGCAGCTTGAACCAGGCCCGGGCATAGCGGTCGGCGAACAGCTCCGGGTCCTGGCGGTACCGCGTCGAGATCTCCCGGTAGATCGGGTCGGTGATGAGCGCGATGTCGGTGGTCGCCATCATCGGCCGGTGCATCACGCCCGGCACATGGGCGTCGGGCACGGTCGCCGAGGCGGGGTCCGTCGGCTGCCACTGCCGAGCACCGGCCGGGCTCTCGGTGAGCTCCCACTCCCAGCGGAACAGCGTGTCGTAGTAGCTGTTGTCCCACTTCGTCGGCGTCGGTGTCCACGCGCCTTCGAGGCCGCTGGTGATCGTGTCCTTGCCCTTGCCGCGTCCGAACTCGCTCCGCCACCCCAGGCCGTTCGAGTGCACCGGGCAGCCCTCCGGCTCCGGGCCGACGAGTGAGGGGTCACCGGCGCCGTGCGCCTTGCCGAAGGTGTGGCCGCCGGCGATGAGCGCGACGGTCTCCTCGTCGTTCATCGCCATCCGGCCGAAGGTCACGCGGATGTCGTGGGCCGACGCCATCGGGTCGGGCCTGCCCTGCGGTCCCTCCGGGTTGACGTAGATGAGGCCCATGGTGACGTTGGCGAGCGCCCCTTCGAGCTCGAGCGGGGTGTCGCCGCTGTAGCGCTCGTCGCCGAGCCAGGTGTCCTCCGGCCCCCAGAACACCTCCTCGGGCTGCCAGGTGTCCTCGCGGCCGAAGCCGAATCCGAAGGTCTTCAGGCCCATGTCGTCGTGGGCGACGTTGCCGGCGAAGATGAGCAGGTCGGCCCAGGAGATGCTGCGGCCGTACTTCTGCTTGATCGGCAGGAGCAGGCGGCGGGCCTTGTCCAGGTTGGCGTTGTCCGGCCAGCTGTTGAGCGGAGCGAAGCGCTGGGCGCCGCTGCCGCCGCCGCCGCGGCCGTCGGCCTGCCGGTAGGTGCCGGCGGCGTGCCACGACATGCGGATGAACAGCGGCCCGTAGTGGCCGTAGTCGGCCGGCCACCAGTCCTGCGAGGTGTGCATCAGCTCGACCAGGTCGGCCTTGAGCGCCTCGACGTCGAGCGAGCCGAACGCCGCCTTGTAGTCGAAGTCCTCACCGAGCGGGTCGGAGTCCCGCGAGGGCTTGTTGAGGACCTGCAGGTCGACCTGGTTGGGCCACCAGTCGCGGTTCGTACGGGGCCGGTTGGTCACCTGCGCGGTCGGCGCAGGGATCGCCGGGTTCTCGCTCTCGCTTGTGCTCGCGGTGTCGGGGGTCGTCACGCAGTGCCTCTCTCCTGCAGTGCGGCGGGACTGGGATATCAGTTCGGCTACCAGTGGTCACTTTGGCGAGCAGTGGTCGAGGGAGGTGCCCCGCCTGGTGGCGCGACCCCGACGAGCCGGCCGTCGACGAGATTTGGTCCTCCGCGCCGGCCGGGTCAGGGAGGCAGGTCGTGGCAGCCCTAGGGCTACGGGTCCACGCGCACGAGCGGGAGGGCTGCCAGCTCCTCCTGGGTCAGCTCCCGAGCGCGGTGCAGCACGCGGGCCTGCACCTCCTCCATGCGCCCGTCCACCCTGCCGTTCAGCGCGTAAGCGAGTCGCCCGAGCTGGCGGGCGGCCTCCTGGTCGACCAACGGCAGCGGCGCGGCCATCACGGCCACTCCGACCGGGATGCCGTCGTCGCCCTCGACCACGCCCACGGAGCAGCTCTCGCGCGGGTTGGCGTCGACGGAGCCGTATTGCTCGCGCAGCCGCAGGAGCAGGTCGTGGAAGCCGAGGACGTCGCCCGGGAGCCCGAGCGCCTCGAGGTCCGTCGTGGTCAGGACGCCGGCCCGGGGGGCGAAGGCGCGGGCGTACGCGAGCAGGGCGCTGGTCCACAGCGCCTCGACCAGCGCGGCGTCCGGGTGGCCGCCTGCTGGCGCGACCCGCGGCGGGGCGAGGGCGGTCACCAGGCGCTCGCAGCACGCGAGCACGTGGTGCACGTCGTCGGACACAGCCGCCAGGGCGGCGAGCTCCACAACCTCTGACCCGTCGAGCCGGCGGGCCACGACGGAGCCATGAGCAGACGGCCCGCTCCCGGTCTCCATTGACGACTCCCCTCCCGTTCTGTGCGGACCCTAGCGAGCGTCGGCGTCGCCGTCCGTCTCACCTTGAGACACGTCGGGAGGCAGGTCGCCGACGAGCGCGTCGGCCCATCGCATCTTTTTGTCAGGCGGCAGGTCACCTCCCGCCAGCGCCGCGAGCAGGCGGTCGACGGCCGACCGGCGTTCATGGAGCACGCGTTCGGCGTGCCGCGCTCGTGTCGCCCGCCCGGACGGCTGGTCCGGGGCTCTCCTACCGCCGCAGTCCACAAGCCCGGCCGAGCGCAGCCGGTCATGCAGGTCGCGCTCGGCGGCGTCATGCAGGCGCGCCGCGGCGAGCAGCACGCGCACCCGCCCGTGATCGGTCGCGCACCGAGTGGGGACGGTCGCGCTTGTGCGCTCGAGGTGCGTGCGCACGACGTTGCCGACGTCTGGTCCGCCGGCGGCCTCGAGCAGGGCGACGAGCGCCTCGAGCAGGTCCCCCCGGGCCGTTCGGCCCTCGAGGTGCGCCACCGCCCGGCGGCAGTGGTGCTCGGCCGCGGGCAGCGCGTCCGCCAGCGACGGAACGTCTCCGAACTCCGACGACGCCTCCTGCTCGGTCACAGCAGGTCCCCCGGCTCCATGACGGGCCGGGAACCCGCTCTGACGGCCGGGCAGGGCCCTGTCCCGACGGCCGCTTGCCCATCCGGCTTCCATGCTGCACTGTGAGCCAGATCACGCCCAGTGGCCCGAGGAGGTCCCCGTGCGCAACGGCAAGTTCGTCATGGACGCCCACACCGGATTCTGGGATGCCAGCGCCGAGAACTGCAAGAACAAGTACGGCGAGGCGTTCATCGAGACGTTCTACGCCTTCCACACCGGCTTCAACCCGACGGGGGAGCCGCAGTGGCACATGGACTACGAGACCGTGTTCCGCAAGGTGGACCCGGACTGGTACCTCAACAACGTGTTCGTCCAAGCCGGAAACGACATGGCGATCCTGTCGACCCAGGTCCTCATGGACTTCTACCACCGTGGCTTCACCAACGCCGAGCGCAATGCGGAGTTCATCAAGCGCGCCCCCGACCGGCTGATCGGCCTCGGCGGCATCGACCCGCGGGCCCCAGACGCCCTGGAGCAGGTGGACCGCCAGGTCGAGCTGGGCATGAAGGGCTTCAAGTGGTACACCGCCGAGTGGCGCGGCGAATCGCGGGGCTGGCGGGCGAACGATCCGATGGTGTTCCCGCTGTACGAGCGCTGCATCGAGCTCGGCATCAAGAACATGCACTTCCACAAGGGCCCCGCGGTCGAGCCCCTCGCGCTCGAGAAGTTCGACGTCCGCGACATCGACGAGCCGTCGTCGCTCTATCCCGAGCTGAACTTCATCGTTGACCACTGCGGCCTCCCGCGGCTCGACGACTTCTGCTGGATCTCGGCGCGAAGCCCCAACGTGTACGCCTCGCTCGCCGTCGCCAACATGTTCCTGGGGAACCGGCCGCGGGAGTTCGGCAAGGTGATGGCCAACCTGCTGTTCTGGCTGGGTCCGGACCGGATCGTCTGGGGCACCGACTTCCCGATCTGGTACCCCCAGTGGCTGCTCGACCGCTTCGAGGCGTTCGAGCTGCCGGCCGACCTGCAGGACGAGTACGGCGTGCAGCTGACCGAGGAGGCCAAGGAGAAGATCCTCGGCGGCAACATCGCGCGGCTCTACGACATCGACACCGTGGCGAAGCTCGAGCAGCTGAAGGGCGACGAGTGGGACGTCCGGCGCCAGGAGCACATCGAGGTCCGGCGCCTGGAGCACATCGAGAAGCATGGGCTCACCCCGGCCGCGGGCGAGCAGGAGCAGGTCGAGGTCGGCGTCGCGGGCGCCGCCCAGTGACCCAGTCCGTCACCGACCCCGCAGGCAGCGAGGTCAGCGCGATGGCCGTCGACCGCGCAGCCGTGCGCGAGGCGGCCGGGAGCGTGCCCGATCCGGAGATCCGGCGCACGCTCGACGAGCTGGACCTGGTGGACGAGGTGGAGGTGACGGCGGACGGGGATGTGCTCGTCCGCTACCACCTCACCTCGCCGCTGTGCCCGTCGCCGTTCGCGATCGACATCGGTCGGGAGGTGCGGCGTCGCGTGCTCGACGTGCCCGGCGTGCGCTCGTGCCGCGTGGACATCCGCGACCACTTCATCGCCACCGACATCAGCGCGCAGGTCAACGACTCCCCTGTCGGCCCGCCCCCCTCCTGGCTGTGAGCCGGGACGAGCTCTCGGGCTCCGCCGGAGACGACGACCAGGACGACCTCGACGCCGCTCGACGGGCGCTCGTCGGCCGGCGCGAGGTGGCCCTGCTCGACGACCCGTCGGTCGCGGCCATGGCACGCCTTCTCGTCGCGCGCTGCCGCGAGCCCGCTCCGTGGGTCCGGGCAGCGGTCGGCACGCTCGACCGCTTCCGCCGCGAGGTGGCAGCCGGCGACCTGCCGGCCCTGCTCGCGGCCGGCCGACGTGATCCCGCGAAGGCAGTCCGCTCGCTGGAGCAGCTCGCGCTCCGGCACGACGGCCTGACCGCCGGGCAGCTCTCGCAGCTGGCCTTCGGCCCTCGGCTGTGGTGGACCGCCGCCGGGGTCGAGGTGCCGTGGCGCCCGCTGGCGACGGCCGCTCCCAGCCGTCCGGTGCCAGGGCGCGGGGTCGGGCCGGACGTCCGCCTGCTGCTGCTCGCGGTCATCGGCGCGGGCGCGACCGAGCAGGAGCTGCTCGGCGTGCGCCTGCGCGACGCGGGCCGTTTCGACGCCAGCGGCCGGATCGTCCCGGACGTCGAGGCCGACCCGCTGGCGGTGGCCTACCGCGACGGCGGCACCGGCGAGGAGCACGTGACGTTCCTGTCGTTCGAGGCGCGCAGCGAGGTCCTCGTCGCGCTGGCAGCACGTCAGGGGGTCGGTCCGGACGATCCGCTGCTCGTGCCGGCCGAGCGCACTCCGCAGGCCTCCGCCGGCACCGCCGCGACGTCGGCGGCGCTGATCGGCGCCGGCAACGACGTCAATGTCACCCTGTGCCGAGCCACGGGTGACTTCTTCCGCACTTGGGGCATGCCCGGCGCACGCTTCGACGCCCGGACCGCCGCGGCGCCGGCCGACCGCACCCCGTCCGCCACCACCGACTTCGAGGAGCAGGCCACATGAAGGCCGTGCGCGTCCACTCCTACGACCAGCCGCCGGTCGTCGAGCAGGTGCCCGACCCCGAGATCAAGGACCCGTACGACGTCATCGTCAAGATCGGCGCGGCCGGGCTGTGCCGCACCGACCTGCACATCATCGAGGGCCAGTGGGAGTCCCGGTCGGGCGTGAGCCTGCCGTACATCCCGGGGCACGAGAACGCCGGCTGGGTGCACGAGGTCGGCTCGGCGGTCAAGAACGTCTCGGTCGGCGACGGCGTGATCCTGCACCCGCTGGTCACCTGCGGGCTGTGCCAGGCCTGCCGGGCCGGCGACGACGTCCACTGCGAGGACAACGCCTTCCCGGGCATCAGCCGCGACGGCGGCATGGCGGAGTACCTCAAGACCAGCGCCCGGTCGGTCGTCAAGCTGGACCCGTCGCTGCAGCCGGCCGACGTCGCGGCGCTCGCCGACGCCGGGCTCACGGCCTACCACGCCGTGCGCAAGGCGGTGCCGCTGCTCTACCCCGGCACCACGGCAGTGGTGCTCGGGGCCGGCGGTCTCGGGCACATCGGCATCCAGACGCTGGCGGCGCTGACACCGGCGCGGATCGTCGTCGTCGACCCGTCGGAGCCGGCGCTCGAGCTCGCGTCGACGCTCGGCGCCGACGAGACGGTCCGCGGCGGCAGCGGCCAAGTCGAGCGGGTGCTCGAGCTCACCGGCGGACGCGGCGCCGAGGTCGTCTTCGACTTCGTCGGCGAGGCAGGGGCGGAGAAGGACGCCTGGTCCATGACGCGCCGCGCCGGCTCCCACTACGTCATCGGCTACGGCGGTCACGTCGACGTCGAGACGATCGACCTGATCTCGACCGAGCGCAACGTCATCGGCAACCTGGTCGGCAGCTACAACGACCTCGTCGAGCTCATGACCCTCGCCGCCTCCGGCAAGGTCACGCTGCACACCAAGCAGTACGCCCTCGACGACGTCAACAAGGCCATCGACGACCTCGACCAGGGCCGGCTGCGGGGCCGCGGCATCCTCGTGCCGTAGCACCCGCGGAGGCATGGGTCGACCCGCCAATCGAGACTCGCGGCGAGGGGCGCCTCCAGTGTCCCGTCGCACCTCAGTCGGCAGCGGGGCCGATGCGAACCGCGATCCCATCTGGCAGGACCAGCCGGGGACCTCACCGGTCTTCAAGGACCGTGTGGCGGAACCGCCACGCAGGCTCTGAGGCACATTGCTGCTTGCATCCGGGGTGACGCGGCACGGCGCGTTGGTGCGGCACGGCGCCCGCGGTCCGGGCAACGTGGACGGCGACTTGCATCACGCGGGCCGACCGCCCGAACACCAGTCGGTGGCACCACTCGCACCCGCCGCCTGTTCGGCGCAATGGGCGGCGCCAGGCGGAGGGGCTACTGCCCGCGGGGCTCGATCTCGCCCATCGGGCCCCAGCCCGTCAGGTCGGGCTTGTCGATGTAAATGATCTGCGGCCTGGCGGACACCCAGTCCGGCGCCCAGTCGAAGAAGTCCTTCACGTGCCAGCCCGCTACGTGTGCGGAGCCTGCCTCCGCATCGCGGAAGGCCTCCAGCAGGACGAAGGTGTTCGGCTCGTCAAGGCTGCGCGACCACTCGAAGAAGATGTTGCCTTCTTCGGCGCGCGTCGCGGCGGTGTAGCCGGCGGACGCCTCCATGAACTGGTCAGCCTTCTCCGGCCGGATCGCGAACTTGACGGTGATGTAGATCACGAGGGCTCCTTGGCCAGCGTCACGTACCCGTCGAGACTAGTGCTGGTTCCCTCTGGTCCAAAAGTGCACGCGTGTCGCCAACCCCGTTCCGCGCGCGAGCCGGGCGGCCGCGACCGGCAGCCACGGCCACTCCGTCGCCCAGTGCGCGGCGTCCAGCAGCGCCATCCCCTCCGGCGCCTCCGACGCCGGGTGGTGGCGCAGGTCGCTGGTGAGGTACGCCTGCGCTCCCGACGCCGCGGCCGCCCCCAGCAGCGACTCGCCGGCCCCGCCGCACACCGCCAGGCGGGTGACGAGCCGGTCCGGGTCGCCTGCCGCCCGCACCCCCCACGCCGTCGCCGGCAGGACCTGCACCGCCCGGTCCACCAACGTCCGCAGCGGCAGCGGCTCCGGCAGCTCCCCCACGCGACCGAGCCCGATGTCGTCCGGGGGCCCGATCCGCTCGAACAGGTCGTACGCCACCTCCTCGTACGGGTGCGCCCCGTGCATGGCTGCGAGCACCTGCTCGCGCAGCCGCCGCTCGACGAGGACCTCGACCGGCACTCGGCGACCTCCTCGCTGCGCCCCACCTTGCCGATCGCCGGACCGGCGTGGCCCCGGCGAGCGGACGGAAGGTGCCGGTCCCGGGCGACGTGAAGGCCACCCGGTCGTACGCGCCCTGCCGTCCACCCCCCGCGTCCCAGAGCGCCGCGCGCAGCCGCGGCGCGTCGCCCTCGGGCACGAGCACGACGAGCTTGTCGGAGGCCGTGACCGCCGTCGGCTGCAGCGGGCGGGAGTCGCGCAGTCCGAACAGGTCGGCGAGAGCGTCCGACACGCCGGGCCGTGCGCGGTCGGCGTTCGTGTGCGCGGCGAACAGCGCGCACTCGGCGGTGAGCAGCCGGTGGACGACCCGCCCCTTCGGCGTCGTCGCCGCGACGCTGCTCGTCCCGCGCAGGTACAGCGACTCGGTGGACGCCGATCGCTCGGGCGCATCAGCACGCCGCCGGTGCTCGCCGGGAGTCCGCCCTGACTGACTCGCGGCACGCAGGGGGCACCGTCGAACTACAAGAAGTCGGCCGCCGAGCCTGTTGATTATGCTTTGGGTCGGTCGCGCGGTGGCTGGACGACCAAGACGCATCTGGCCTGCGACGGCAAAGGCCGTCCGCTGTCGCTGGTCGTCACCGCCGGCAACGTCAACGACACGACGATGCTGCAGGCCGTGCTCGACGGTCTGCGGGTGCACCGGCCGGGCCAGCCGGGACGGCCGCGCACGCTTCAGGACTTCGCCGAGCGCTACCGGTCGTCCGCGCGGACACCGGAAGGGTTACTCCCATTGGGAGGGTCGTGTCAAGAGGCTCGAGGTTGACCACGACCTCGTACGCGATCCTGGGTCTGCTGGCGATCCGGCCCTGGACGACCTACGAGCTCACGCGGCAGATGCAGCGCAGCTTGTCCCGGTTCTGGCCCCGAGCGGAGAGCAAACTCTACGAGGAGCCCAAGAAGCTCGTCGCTCAGGACTGGCGACAGCGACGGCGGACCAGGTGGGGCAGCGGCGTCGCACGCGGTACACGGTGACCGCGCAGGGTCGCGGGGCCTGCGCGAGCGTGCTACCCACCCCCTCGCCGTCGCCGGTTCCCGGGCCCAGGTCGATGCACTCGACGCTCCCTCCACCGCCTGCACGAGCGCGGGCCTGGTGGACGTGAGTCGGCACGCTGTGGCGCAGGGCTACCACCCGGCCGACCACGGAGTGCATGTCCTGCATGATCGGCAGCGGGGCCTCGCGCAGCCCGCGGATCGGCGCCGCGCGCGGCGCCGACTTCCGCAGCCGCAGTCCCAGCACAAGTTCGGCTCAGGTACCGCTGCCGCCCATCTCCTCATCGACCCGAGTCTCGGCCGTGGTCGCCGGGCCCTGGTCGGTGCCCAACTCCCCGCCGCGACCCTGCTCACCGGGGCGGGTGTCCCGCAGCGCCTGGTAGTCCGGGGTGGGCGCCGCAGTGCCGGTGTCGGCGCCGCTGCTTCCGATGGTGCCCGGGTGGGACCGATTGGTAGCCGGGGAGGCGTCTGAGGACGTCGCGGACGAGGCGGCGA